>NZ_JBEXPJ010000012.1:0-99895 GCF_040611995.1 Lentzea sp. NPDC006480 | reverse complement strand
TGCCGCGGCCCATCACCGCGTGACACGACCAATCGACCAGGTTGGGATCTCGGTTCGTTATGCAGTACGCGTAGAAGTCGTCGACGCCCTGCGGCAACGCCCCGCCCGCCGTCATCGACTTCGCCGCGTACTGGCGCCCCGCCGAGTGGGCCGCCGCGGTGATCGCGGTGGACGCCGTCGCGTGGGGCGGCTCGGACCCCGGCCTGTTCAAGCGGTGGAGCCATCTCCCGGAGTGGACGCAGGTGCTCGTGCGCGCGACCCTGTTCCGGCTGGCCGTGCACGCGCTGCACCCGTTGTCAACGCCACAGTCCTTTGCGGGCTTGGAACGAGCTGCTCACCAGGTGACCGCACTGCTCTGAGCTGACAACTTTCCACGTTGGAAACATTGCGGAGCATTTGGTTAACGCGCGCTTCTTAGCGTCAGCGGCGTGACCCATTGCCCCTACTGCGCGCTGCAGTGCTCCATGAGCGTCATCGACGGCCAGGTGACACCTGGCCCCGGTGGGCTGTGCCAGAAGGGCTGGACGGCGGGGGAGTTGCTGCGCCATCCAGGCCGGTTGACGACTCCTCTGCTGCACGGCGAGCCCGCCTCGTGGGACGAGGCGATGGACTTCGTCGTTTCCCGCATCCGGTCCTACGAACCCGACGAGGTCGCCGTGTTCGGTGGCGGCGGCCTGACCAACGAGAAGGCGTACCTGCTCGGCAAGTTCGCGCGGGTCGCCCTGAAGACCTCGCAGATCGACTACAACGGCCGGTTCTGCATGTCGTCGGCCGCCGCGGCGGGCAACAAGGCGTTCGGGCTGGATCGCGGGCTGCCGTTTCCGTTGACGGACCTGCGTTCCGCGGACACGGTGTTGCTGGCCGGCTCGAACCCCGCCGAGACCATGCCGCCGTTCCTGCGGCACCTGGAGGGCGCGCGGCTGATCGTCATCGACCCGCGCCGAACGCCGACGGCCGAGCGCGCGACGCTGCACCTGCAGCCCGCGCCGGGCACGGATCTGGCGTTGGCGCTGGGGTTGCTGCACACGGCCGTGATCGAGGGCGTGATCGACAAGGAGTACGTCTCCTCGCGCACCTCGGGTTTCGACGACGCGTGGCGAGTCGCGGCGCAGTGGTGGCCGGAGCACACCGAACGCGTCACCGGGGTCTCCGCCGCTGATCAACGTGCCGCGGTGCACATGCTGGCCGGGCGGTCGTACATCCTGACCGGCCGCGGTACCGAACAGCACGCGTCCGGCACCGACAACGTCTCGGCGTGGATCAACCTGGCGCTGGCACTGGGTTTGCCTGGCCGCTCTGGTTCGGGTTACGGGTGCCTGACCGGGCAGGGCAACGGTCAGGGCGGGCGTGAGCACGGGCAGAAGGCCGACCAGCTGCCCGGCTACCGCAAGCTCGACGATCCCGTGGCGCGCAAGCACATCATGGAGGTCTGGGGCGTCGACTGGTTGCCCGGCGTCGGGCGCAGTGCGTACGAGCTGCTGAACGCCGACGACCTC
Source organism: Lentzea sp. NPDC006480 (assembly GCF_040611995.1). NCBI lineage: Bacteria > Bacillati > Actinomycetota > Actinomycetes > Pseudonocardiales > Pseudonocardiaceae > Lentzea > Lentzea sp. NPDC006480. Next base: position 98,399 of record NZ_JBEXPJ010000012.1, on the reverse strand, counting down.
AAGGCGATGCTGGTGTTCGGCAGCAACCCGGTGGTGTCGGCGCCGCGCGCGTCCGGTGTCGCTGATCGTCTCCGAGCGCTGGACCTGTTGGTGGTGGCGGACTTCGTGATGTCCGAGACCGCCGCGATGGCCGACGTCGTGTTCCCGGTGACGCAGTGGGCCGAGGAAGACGGCACGATGACCAACCTCGAAGGCCGGATCATCAGGCGCCGCAAGGCACTCGACCCGCCTGCGAACGTGCGCAGCGACCTGCACCTCATCCACGGGCTGGCCGCGCGCCTCGGCTGTGCGGAGAAGTTCCTGACCGAGCCGAAGGAGATCTTCGAGGAGCTGCGGAAGGCGTCTGCCGGTGGTCTGGCCGACTACTCCGGCGTCACCTACGAACGGCTCGACTCCGAGCAGCTGCACTGGCCCGTGCCGTCCGTCGAACATCCCGGCACGCCAAGGCTCTTCCTCGACCGGTTCGCGCACGCGGACGGCCTGGCGCGGTTCATCCCGGTCGACCACCGCGGCCCGGCCGAGCCGCCCGACGAGGAGTTCCCGTTGCAGGCCACCACGGGGCGCGTCCTGCAGCACTACCAGTCGGGTGCGCAAACCCGGCTGATCGGCGAGCTCATGAAGGCAGTTCCCGAGATGTACGTGGAAGTGCACCCCGACACGGCGTCACGTGCGGGGCTCTCGTCCGGCGAGCCCGCGCACGTCGTGTCCAGGCGCGGGACGGTGACGGCTGTGGTGCGGTGCGTGCCGAGCATGCGTGCCGACGCGGTGTTCCTGCCGTTCCACTTCCCCGGTGACGGGCGGGCGAACCTGCTCACCAACCCCGTGCTCGATCCCACGAGCCGGATGCCCGAGTTCAAGGTCTGCGCGGTGCGATTGGAGCGGGCAACATGAGGCGAGTCGTGATCGTCGGTTACGGCATGGCAGGCGCTCGGTTGGCGGACGAGCTGCGCCGCCGTGACCAGAACATCTCCATCACCGTCATCGGTTCGGAGCCGCACGCGGCGTACAACCGGGTGCTGTTGTCGACGGTGGTGGCGGGCGCTATGACGCCGCAGTCGACTCGGCTGCACGACGAGAACTGGGCCGCGGACCACAACATCGACCTGCGACTCGGCCAGGAAATACAGGAAGTCGACCGTCAGAACCGCGCGGTCGACGGAATTCCCTATGACGCCTTGGTCCTCGCGACCGGCAGCACCCCCTGGGTTCCCCCTGCCGAAGGCCTGCTCGAAGACGGCAAGCTCGCTCCCGGTGTGGTGGCGTTCCGGACGCTCGACGACTGCGCCGAGATCGAAGCCAAGGCGCACAAGGGCGCTCCCGTGGCGGTCCTGGGCGGCGGGTTGCTGGGCATCGAGGCCGCGCGCGGCCTGGCCGGACGCGGGTGTCTCGTCACGGTCGTCCACCCGGTCGGCCACCTCATGGAACGCCAGCTGGATCCCGGCGCCGGTGGCGTTCTCGCCCGCACGCTGGGGCAGCTCGGCATCGAGTTCCGCCTCAACTCCACGGCGGCCAAGTACCTCCCCGGCGACGGTCTGATCCTCGACGACGGCACGCACGTTCCTGCTGAGCTCGTGGTTGTTTCCGCTGGTGTGCGCGCTGAGACCTCGTTGGCGGTCAAGGCGGGGCTCACCGTCGACCGGGGCATCGTCGTGGACGACGCGTTGCGCACCAGCGACCCGCGCATCCACGCGATCGGCGACTGCGCGCAGCACCCCGGCACGGTCTCCGGCCTCGTCCAACCCGCGTGGGACCAGGCCGCTGTGCTCGCCGACCGCCTGACCGGCGCCAACCCGGCGTCCCGGTACCGCGGCACGTCTGTTGTCACCCGGTTGAAGGCACGCGATGTCGACCTGGCCGCGTTGGGTGATGTGCACACCGATGTGAACTGCCCGGACTCGGAAGTCCTGTGCTTCCAGGAACCTTCGCGCGGGCGGTACGCGAAGCTGGTGCTGCGCGACGACCGGGTGACAGGCGCGATCGTACTGGGCGCACCCGATGCGGCCGCGACGATCACGCAGCTCTACGACCGCGGAATCCCCGCTCCCACCGACCGGTTGGCGTTGTTGCTCGGACGTGCTCTGCCCGCGGAGGCGGCCAGCCCGGCCGATCTGCCGTCCAGCGCGGTGATCTGCCGCTGCAACACCGTTTCCAAGGGACAGATCGTGTCGGCCTGGCGCGCGGGAGCGCAGTCGTTGCCGCAGCTGGCAGAAGCGACCCGGGCGACCACGGGCTGTGGTGGCTGCAAGGACGCGGTGTGCGGGTTGCTCGACTGGCTCGGAGCCTCACAGCCCGCCTCGGCGTGATGTGCGCGGGAGTTGCCTCCGCCGTCATCGGCCAGAACCCCCTGTTAATGCGCACTTCTTAGGTTTCCCGGCAATCGCCGACCCCGCGGAGGAACTCATGAGCTGGATCGACCACTGGGAGCCGGAGAAGCCCGAGTTCTGGGAGTCCACCGGCAAGCGGATCGCCCGCAAGAACCTCGCGTTCTCCATCCTCGCGGAGAACCTCGGGTTCAGCGTGTGGGTGCTGATGAGCATCGTCGTGGTGAGCCTCGGCTCGGTGGGCTTCACCTTCAGCGTCGGCCAGCAGTTCTGGCTGCTGATCGTGCCGAACCTGGTCGGCGCCGCGCTGCGGGTGCCGTACACGTTCGCCGTGCCGCGGTTCGGTGGTCGCTTGTGGACGACGATCAGCGCCGGGCTGCTGCTGATCCCCTGCGCGATGCTCGCCTACGCGGTGTCCACGCCGGGCACGCCGTACTGGTTCTTCCTGGTCACGTCGGCCGCGATGGGCTTGGGCGGCGGCAACTTCTCGTCGTCCATGGCGAACATCTCGTTCTTCTACCCGGAGGGCAAGAAGGGCCTGGCGCTCGGCATGAACGCCGCCGGCGGCAACCTCGGTGTCGCGATCACCCAGCTGATCGTGCCGATCGTCATCACCGTCGGCACCGGGATCCACCTCGCCTACGCGGCGCTGATCTGGATGCCGTTCATCGTGATCGCCACCGCCTGCGCGTGGTTCTTCATGGACAGCCTCACCCAGGCCAAGCCGGACGGCACGTCGTACAAGCTGGCGCTCGCGAACCGGCACACGTGGGTGATGTCGTTCCTGTACATCGGCACGTTCGGCTCGTTCATCGGGTACTCGTTCGCGTTCCCGTCGCTGATCAAGATCAGTTTCGTGGACTACAAGGGCTGGGTGGCGCTCGCGTTCCTCGGTGCGCTGATCGGCTCGGTGGCGCGTCCGTTCGGTGGTTGGCTGGCCGACCGGGTCGGCGGCGCGAAGGTGACGCTCTGGACGTTCATCGGGCTCGGGGCAGGCACGATCGGGGTCATGGCCAGCGTGGAGATGAAGAGCTTCGAGCTGTTCTTCGCCTCGTTCATCGCGCTGTTCATCCTGGCGGGCGTCGGCAACGGGTCCACGTACCGGATGATCCCGGCGATCTTCAAGACGCAGTCGGACTGCGACAAGTCCGCCAAGCGCCAGGCCGCCGCGGTGGTCGGCATCGCGGGTGCGATCGGTGCGGCCGGTGGTGTGCTGGTGAACCTCGTCTTCAAGTTCTCCCTCGAAGGATCGAAGACGCTGACGCCCGCGCTGACCGCGATCCTCGTCTTCTACGGGCTCTGCCTCGTCACGACGTGGTGGTTCTACCTGCGGCGCAACGTGTTCGTGGCGCGTCCTTCGCTGGCCTACGCGGGCGTGTGACGCACACCGCGCTGAGCAGCGGAGAGAGTTTCCTTTAACACCCGCGAAATATCGCGGACCTTGGGATGACACGCTGCCCGGTGAGCATACGGGCAGAAGGAGGTACGCCCGATGACTCAGACTCTGGTCGTGATCGGCAACGGCATGGTCGGCCACCGGCTCGTTGAGATCCTTCGCGACTCGTCCTGGCGAATCGTGGTGTTCGGCGAGGAACCGCACCCCGCCTATGACCGGGTGGCGCTGTCGTCCTATGTGGACACGTGGAGCTCTGCCGACCTGGAGCTCACACCGTTGACCGGCTGTGAGCTCCGGCTCGGCGAGAAGGCCGTTTCGGTCGACCGGGAACGTCGTGTGGTGGTCGGCGCATCCGGTGTCGAGGTGCAGTACGACGCGCTGGTGCTGGCCACCGGTTCGGTGCCGTTCGTGCCGCCCGTGCCCGGCCGGGACCTGCCGGGCTGCCACGTGTACCGGACGATCGACGACCTGGACGACATCCGGGCGACCGTGGAGGCCGCCGACCGGCCCGGACGGCGCTCCGGCATGGTGCTCGGCGGCGGTCTGCTCGGGCTGGAGGCGGCCAACGCGTTGCGCGGCATGGGAGTCTCGCCGCACGTCGTGGAGCTGGCGCCGCGGCTGATGCCCATCCAGGTCGACGACGGTGGTGCCGGCCTGCTGAAGCGGCTGGTCGAGAAGCTCGACCTGACCGTGCACACCGGGACGTCGGCTTCTTCCATCGAACGTGATGGCGCGCGGTTGATCGCCAAGCTGGCCAACGGGCTCGAGCTGGACCTCGACGTCGTGGTGTTCAGCGCCGGTATCCGGCCGCGCACCGACCTGGAGCTGGGGCTGGAGCTGGGGCCGCGCGGTGGTTACCTGGTCGACGCCGCCTGCCGGACCGCTGATCCTCACGTGTTCGCCATCGGTGAGTGCGCTGCTGTCGAAGGCGTGGCCTACGGGCTGGTGGCTCCTGGTTACGCGATGGCCGAGGTGGTCGCTGACCAGATCTCCGGTGGCTCGAAGGTGTTCCCCGGTGCGGACGTGTCGACGAAGCTGAAGCTGCTCGGTGTGGACGTGGCGTCGTTCGGTGACGCGCACGCGCAGACCGAGGGCGCGCTGGAAGTCGTGGTGAACAACGCGGTCGCCGGCACCTACAGCAAGCTCGTGGTGTCCGACGACGCCAAGACGCTGTTGGGTGGCGTGCTCGTTGGCGACGCGTCTTCGTACTTGTCGCTGAGGCCGTTGGTGGGCAAGGAAGTTCCGGCTGGGCTGCTGCAGCCGGGTGGGTCTGTCGACGTCGAGATGCCTGCGGATGCTCAGGTCTGCTCGTGTCACGCGGTGACCAAGCAGACCATCACCGACGCGATCCACTCCGGTGTTGCCTGCGACATCGCCGAGTTGAAGGCATGTACGAAGGCCGGTACGGGCTGTGGTTCGTGCGTGCCGATGCTGAAGAAGCTGCTGACCGACTGCGGCGTCGAGCAGTCCAAGGCGCTGTGCGAGCACTTCACCTACTCGCGGGCCGAGCTGTTCGAGATCATCCGGGCGACCCGCATCACCACGTTCACGTCGTTGATCGAGAAGCACGGCACCGGGCGTGGCTGCGACATCTGCAAGCCCGCGGTGGCCTCGATCCTGGCGTCACTCGGCAACGGGCACATCCTCGGCGAGGCGCAGGTCTCGTTGCAGGACACCAACGACAAGTTCCTGGCCAACCTGCAGCGCAACGGCACGTACTCGGTCGTGCCGCGGATTCCCGGTGGTGAGATCACGCCGGAGAAGCTGATCGTGATCGGTGAGGTGGCCCGCGACTACGGTCTCTACACCAAGATCACCGGCGGTCAGCGCATCGACCTGTTCGGCGCGACCGTCGACCAGCTGCCGGAGATCTGGCGTCGTCTGGTCGACGCCGGCTTCGAGTCGGGCCACGCGTACGGCAAGGCGTTGCGCACGGTGAAGTCCTGCGTCGGGACGACTTGGTGCCGTTACGGCGTCCAGGACTCGGTGGGTCTCGCGATCGAGCTGGAGCTGCGATACCGGGGTCTGCGCTCGCCGCACAAGCTCAAGTCCGCGGTCTCCGGGTGTGCGCGTGAGTGTGCTGAGGCGCGGAGCAAGGACTTCGGCGTCATCGCGACCGAGAACGGCTGGAACCTCTACGTCGGTGGCAACGGTGGCTTCACGCCTCGCCACGCCGATCTGCTCGTGTCCGATGTGGACACGGAGGAGCTGATCCGGATCATCGACCGGTTCCTGATGTTCTACATCCGCACGGCTGACCGGTTGCAGCGCACTTCCGTGTGGCTGGAAGGGCTCGACGGCGGGCTCGACCACCTGCGTGAGGTCGTGGTGGACGACAAGCTCGGTATTTGCGCGGAGCTGGAAGCGGCGATGGCGTCGCACGTCTCCGACTACGCCGACGAGTGGCGTGGAGTGCTTGAGGACCCGGAGAAGCTGGCTCGGTTCACGTCGTTCGTGAACGCGCCGGGCACGCCGGATCCGACGATCTCGTTCCGCGCTGAGCGTGGTCAGCGCGTTCCTGTCCAGCTCGGGATTCCGGAGGTCGTCAGGTGACCGTCGTCTGTGACTTTGAGGTGTTGCGCCCGGAGCAGGGTGTGGCCGCGTTGCTGCCCGACGGCTCGCAGGTGGCGGTGTTCCTGACCGCTGACGGGACCCTGCACGCGTTGGACAACATCGATCCGTTCAGCGGGGCCGCGGTGCTGTCGCGCGGCATCGTCGGTGACCGAGGTGGCGTTCCCGTCGTGGTGTCACCGGTCTACAAGCAGGCGTTCGAGCTGGCGACCGGCAAGTGCCTGGACGAGCCCGCGGTTTCCGTTGCGGTGCACCAGGTGCGTGTGCGTGACGGCGTCGTGGAGCTGACATGACCGAGCCGCTGGCGGGCTTCACCATCGGCGTCACGGCGGCCCGTCGCGCCGACGAGCTCATCGCCATGCTGGAACGCAAGGGTGCGTCCGTGCTGCACGGGCCAGCTCTGCGAATTGTGCCGTTGCCTGACGATGCGACGTTGCACAGTGCGACGTTGGAGCTCGTGTCGTCCCCGGTCGACGTCGTTGTCGCCACCACCGCGATCGGGTTTCGCGGGTGGTTCGAGGCTGCCGAGGGGTGGGGGCTGGCCAGCCGCCTGCACCGCGCGCTTGAAGGTGCCGTGGTGTTGCCGCGGGGGCCGAAGGCGAAAGGCGCGGTGCGGGCGGCCGGGCTGGTCGAGGCGTGGTCGCCGTCGTCCGAGTCGAACGCCGAGTTGTTGCAGTACCTGCTGCGGATGGGGGTGACCGGTAAGCGGGTCGCGGTGCAGCTGCACGGGGAGCCGTTGCCGGACTTCGTGAACACGCTGCGGGCGGCCGGAGCTGAGGTCGTCGAGATTCCGGTTTACCGGTGGGAGCCGCCGGCTGATATCGGGCCGTTGGACCGGTTGATCGACGCGGTGCTGGCCGGGCAGGTGGATGCGTTGACGTTCACGAGTGCGCCGGCTGCGTCTTCGGTGTTGCGGACGGCTTCGTCGCGGTATGCCGATCTGGTGGCTGCTTTGCGGCGGGATGTTCTTGTGGTCGGAGTTGGGGCTATCACTGCCGGGCCGTTGGTGGCTGCGGGGATTCCTGTGGTGCAGCCTGCCCGGTCTCGGATCGGGTCGATGGTGCGGGAGTTGGCGGTCGAGTTGCCGGCTCGGGCCACGCGGTTGCGGATTGCGTCTTTTGATTTGGAGATGCGGGCTCAGGCTGTGGTGGTGGATGGGGAGTTGCGGCCCGTTGCTCCTGCGCCCATGGCTGTGTTGCGGACTCTTGTGGCTGCTCGGGGGCGGGTGGTTTCTCGGCAGGACTTGTTGGCGGCGCTGCCTTCTGGTGGGGAGGAGCATGCCGTGGAGACCGCTATTGGGCGGTTGCGGACGGCTTTGGGGGCGCCGGCCATGGTGTGCACCGTGGTCAAGCGCGGGTATCGACTTGCGATGGAGCCTGCATGAAGCTGGTGTTGGCGTTTCACGGGACTCGGGATCCGCGGGGTGGACTGGTTTGCGAGGAGATCGCGGACTTGGTTCGGTTGCGGATGGATGTTCCTGTCGAGGTTGCTTATGCAGACGTGAGGCAGCCTGACGTTCGGTCTGTGGTGGATGGGCCTTGCATCGTGGTGCCGGTGTTCTTGGCTGCTGGGTACCACGTGCGGGTCGACATTCCGGAGCAGATCGGGGGCCGGCCCGATGTGGTCTTGACGTCGCCGCTCGGGCTGGATGCCGTGCCTGTGGTTCGGGAGCGGTTGCGCGAGGCCGGGTTCCGGCGTGGGGATGCGCTGGTGCTTGCCGCTGCTGGCTCGTCTGATGCTCGGGCGTTGGCCTCTGTGCGGCGTGCGGCGGAACTTCTCGGCGCCTCCGCTGTGGGGTATGTGGCCACGGCGACGCCCCGTGTACCCGAGGTTGTTGATGAGGTGCGGGCTCGGGTACCGGGGCGGCGGGTTGCCGTTGCTTCGTGGCTCTTGGCACCAGGGACATTCCACGGGGCGCTGGCTCGGTGTGGTGCGGACTTGGTCTCCGAACCTGTTGGAGCGCACCCTCTCGTGGTCGATGTGTTGTTGCGCAAGTACTACGAGGCTCGGGCTTTGTTGTTGCAGACGGCTTGAGGCCGCCTGTCGGCGGGGCGCGTCGGTGCCCGTGAAGAGCGGCCTCGGCGTCGCCTCCCCTGCGGCATCGGCATTACCAGAGGCCTGGGGGCTCTGTTTCCTGCTTGCGGGCGTCTTCCCAGCGGTATTCGCGCAGGTTGATTTTGCCGTCCAGGTTCGGGACGCCCTCCTCGTGGAGGAGTTGTAGCTGGGTGTCCCGGAGGTGTGGGGCGCAGGTGCCGTCGGCCCTGAGGACGCGTTGCCAGGGCAGGTCGTGGCCGTCCTCGTTCAGGATGCGGCCGACCAGCCTTGGCGAGGGGGCCTTGGCGAGATCAGCGATGTCGCCGTAGGTGGCGACTCGTCCGCGTGGGATGGCCTTGATGAAGTCGCGGACTCGCTCGTGGATCTCTTCGTCCATGCGCCGAGTTTAGTCAGATCGACCTCGACCACGTGGCCACTGCGGAGAGGTAGCCGGGGGCGTTCGGGGCGTAGTTGATGGAGTGGCCGTAGCCGTCGAGGATGAAGGTGTTCAGGGAGGGGGCGGAGGGGAAGAACTGGCCTTCGTCGGCCTTCAGGGCGGCAGGGGAGGAGCAGTCGCTGCCCATCAGGGGGACGCCGGAGCCGCAGAAGTGGAAGTCGTTGCCGAGGGCGATCATCACCGGGACGTTGATGTTGCGAGAGATCGGGATGATGACGGTGTTCAGGAGGATGGTGTCGACTGCCTCGGTTGCGGCGAAGACGTCCTTGGTGGACTCGTCGAACGCGATGGCGCCGGGGACCAGGGGACCTGGTTTGTGGAACGAGTTGTAGCGGGTGTCGGGCATGGTGGTGAGGTAGCCGAGGTCCAGGCCCGCCGGGACCATGTTGGCCAGGACCGGGACGACGGTTATGTAGTTCATCTTGTGCGTGAAGCCGGTGACCAGGACGCCGTCGACGTCGTGCCAGGTGCCTGCCTCGATCATGGCCATGGCGGAGCCGATCGAGTGGCCCGCGACGATGACCTTGGAGAACCTGGGCTTCAGGGTTTGGATGACCTGGTGGACCGCGCTGGCTTGGGTTGAGGCGGTTACCAGGGCGCTCAGGGGTTTGGAGCTCTTGCCGGTGCCCAGGCGGTCCAGGGCGAGGGTGGCGAAGCCGGCGGCGTTCTGGGCGCGGGTGAAGGAGTGGGCGTCGGGGTCGAAGCCCACGTCCCAGTAGGTGCGGTCGTAGGTGCCGCCCGGGATCAGGACTTGGATCGTGGTGGCGCCTGCCGGCACGCAAAGCCTGGCGGCCATGGTTTCCAGGGAGGTCACCAGTGGGGTCAGGCCTATGCGGACCTGGTAGCTGACGTCTTGGCACGTGGATGTGGCGGCGTTTGCGTGTGCTGGGGCGGAGAACAGGAGAAGCAGGGCCGCGGCGCACAGGCTGCGCAGGCGCATGGGGGACCTTCCGGACTAGTTGCGGGGGACGGCCTTCATGAGGAGGCCGGTGGGGTACGGGGCGGACGTGAACTTCACGCGTGCTGGGCGGGTGGGGGTGAGGCGCCACTGTTGTGCGATGGTGGCGAGGGTTATGACGATTTCGGTGTGGGCGAAGGTGTTGCCCAGGCATTGGCGGTTGCCGCCGCCGAACGGGACGAAAGCGCCACGGGGTAGCGAAGAAAGAAAAGACGGAGTCCAGCGGTCGGGCTGGAAGCGCTGGGGGGACGGGAAGTAGCGCTCGTCGTGGTGCAGGGCGTGGGGGCTGATGATCACCTCGGCGCCTTGGGGGAGCGTTGCTTCGCCTAGTTGGACTTCGGTCAAGGTGCGGCGCATCACGAACCAGATCGGGTAGTGGCGCAAGGTCTCCTGGACGATCTGTCCTGTGTAGACGAGGTCGTCGACGTCGGCGTAGGTCACCGGGCGAGAGCCGAGGACCTGGTCGAGCTCGGTGTGCAGGCGGTGTTCGATCTCCGGGTTGCCGCCCACCTCGTACAAGGCCCAGGCCAGGGCTATCGCGGTGGTTTCTATGCCCGCGGTGAGGAGGGTCAGGACTTCGTCGTAGGTCTGCTCGTCGGTCATGCCTGCCAGGAGGAGCATGGAGAGGACGTCGCCGTGGTCGGTCGAGTCGGCGCGCCAGGCTTCGATCACTTGCAGCACAACGGCTTTCATGCGGGCGATCGCGGCGTCGAACTCGCGGTTGCCCGGGAGCGGGAGCTTCTCGACGAAGGACGGGGAGAGGGCGCGGATCATGCCCTGCTGGATGACGGTGAAGATGGACCGGCGGACCTCTTCGACGGCGCGGTGGCCGATCTCCGTCGAGAAGAGGGTCTCGCCGACGATGGTGACCGCGAGCTCCTGCATGTCGTTCTCGATGGTGCGGGTCTCGCCTGGTTGCCAGCGCGCAGCCAGCGAAGAAGCAGCACGAGCCATTGTCGAGGCATAGGATTCGATCCGTTCCCGATGGAACGCCGGCTGCATCAGGCGGCGCTGTCGCAGGTGGAACTCGCCGTTCGACAGCAGCAGGCCCGTGCCGAGATAGGGCTGGAACTTGTCGAACATCGCGCCCTTGCGGAACTTCGAGCCTTGGGAGACAAGGACTTCGTGCGTCAGGGCGGGAGACGTCACGAAGTAGGCGTGCAACGGGCCGAGGTCCAGGCGCACCACGTCGCCGTGCTCGTGCAGCGCGTCGGTGAACTTGGCGCGCTGGGTGAGCATCGCCGGGGTGTGCCCGAGTAACGGCCAGCGGCGTGGCGCCACCGGGACGGGCATCCAGACTCCTGGGAGTTGGGCCGAATGGGGACGGACCACACTAGGAGCCGTTTGGGGGAGGACGACAGTGCCTGATCGGGTGGTTCCGGGTCACTCTGATGGTTCAGCGCATTGTCCGCACGGGTGACTAAGCTCGTGCGTCATCCTCAGCAGAGCCACGAGACCGAAGAGGTGTTCACCGTGGCAGAGACCCAGAACTGGGTGCCGCTCGGCATCGACACGAACGTGCCCAGCATGGCCCGCGTCTACGACTACATCCTCGGCGGCGCCCACAACTTCGCCGCTGACCGGCAGGTCGGGTCCCAGATCGAGAAGCTGGTGCCCGGACTGCCCAGCGTCGCCCGGCTCAACCGGCGGTTCCTCGGCCGCGCGGTGAACTTCCTGATGGACCAGGGGATTCGGCAGTTCCTCGACATCGGCTCAGGCATCCCGACGGTCGCGAACGTGCACGAGGTCGCGCAGGAACGCGACCCGGCCGCGCGAGTCGTTTACGTCGACAAGGACCCGGTGGCGGTTGCGCACAGTGAGTTGTTGTTGGCTGACAACGAAAATGCCGCGGTCGTGCAGGCCGACATGCGCGACCCCGAGGCCGTGCTGGCGAGTCCGGAGGTGAAACGCCTGCTGCGCCTGGAAGAACCGGTCGGCCTGTTGATGCTGCTCATGCTGCACTGGGTATCGGACGAGGATGATCCGCAGAAGCTCGTCGCCACGTACCGTGACGCGTTGCCGGCCGGGAGCTTCGTCGTGATGACGCACGTGGCGAAGGATCAGATCGACGACACCGTCGACCAGGCCGCCGCCGTGGTGAACCGCAGCAAGAGCGCGGACCAGATGCACATGCGGACGCACGCGCAGGTCAGCGCGTTGTTCGACGGGTTCGAACTGGTCGAGCCCGGGCTGGTCGGCTGTGGTGAGTGGCGGCCGGACGGGCCTGGTGACATCGCGGACGAGACGTCCATGAACATGTTCTTGTATGCCGGGGTGGGTCGTAAGGGCTGAAACCACCCTGTAGTGTCGGAGGTTCACTCCGTCGGCTCAGTGGACGCCGACTCCCGGTAGGTAGACTGCCGGACACTCTTCAACCCATACAGGGCAACGGGAATGACGAAACCAAGCCGAAGACCCGATGCCGCTCCACCTACGGACACCGCCGCCGTCCGGGCGCGAGAAGCCTTGTCGCGCAAGTGGAGCTACCTGCTCAGCAGCGTCGTTGTCGTCGCGTTGAGCAGAGACGAGCTGGACGCCGAACTGAGCGCCCAGCTCGACGCGTTGTGTGCGGCGCTGCACAACGAGCCGTTCGACCCTGCTCCGTTCGAGGAGACGGGCGGGCGACTCGTCGCTCTCGGCTACGTCAACGAGCCCGGCCTCAGGCGGACCGTCGACGTGCTCGGCAAAGGCCTGCTGGCGCTTCCGGAGTTCCGCGCGTCGGACCAGCACACGGTCCGCGTGGTGGGCGGAATCGGTGCGCTGACTTGTGGTTTCACCGCCGCGCGCGCCCGTTCGATCCTGGACCAGCAGGAGAGCATGCAGCGTTCGTTGCTCAAGGCCGCCCATGACGCGCAACGAGATCAGCGGCAGAGCGAGGCCAAGTTCGAGGGCTTCGCGTCCTCGTCGACCAACGGCGTGCTGATCGTCGGCCTCGACGGACGGCTGGCCTGGGGCAACGACGCGATCGGCGTCATCCTCAACCACCGCCCGGAGCCGGGGAGCAGGCTCGTCGAGCTGATCGCGCCGACGTCCATCGTGGTGTTCCGCGAGATGATGGAACGCGTGCTCGCCGAACGCGGTGAGTTCGAGCGGGAACCGATGCAGCTCGTGCGCGGGGACGGCGAGTTCGCCAAGGTCACGCTGACGGCGTCACTGCTGCGCGACGACGAGGGCAAGGCCAGTCATGTCCTGGTGATCGCCGACGACGACACAGAACTTGCTTTGTTGCAAGGAGAACTGCGCCGGCAGTCGCTGCACGACGTGCTCACCGGCCTCCCGAACCGCCAGTTCTTCACCACTCACCTGGAAACCGTGCTGCGCAGGGCCGATCCCGAGTTCGGCGTCACGATCTTCCACCTCGACCTGGACGCGTTCGGCCTGGTGTGCAACAGCCTCGGCGGCCGCGTGGGCGAGAAGCTGCTGCAGCACGTGGCACGCAGGCTGCGCGCGTTGCTGTCGCGCGAGCAGGCGATGGTCGCGCGGTTCGACGGCGACGAGTTCGGCATCGTCGTGGAGAACACGGCTTTCACGCCGGACGTCGCGACGAGGATGGCCGCGATCAACGCCGACCTGGCCGACCCGATCTACCTGGACGACCACGGGCTCGCGATCTCGGTGAGCGCGGGTGTGGTCCACCGGCCGGCCCCTGACGTCGACCCCACCGAGCTGTTGCGCATGGCGGACCTGGCGCTGCGCAAGGCCAAGAAGGACCAGCGCGGCCAGTGGGAGTTGTTCCACCACGACCAGGACACCACGTTCCGCCGGGACGCGGCACTCGCCGTGGTGATGCCGGGAGCGTGGGAGCAGGGCGACATCGGCGTGTGCTACCAACCGGTTCGCGTGCTCGCGACCGGTGGGCTGGCGGGCGTGGAAGCCGTGCTGCACTGGGATCTCACGGATCGCTGCGCCGACCTCGCCGACGAGACCGGGCTCATCCTGCCGATGGGCGAGTGGCTGATCAGGATCGCGGCCGGCCAGGCGCAGTGGTGGCGGCAGCGCGGCGAGATCGACACCCAGTTCGGCGTCCGGCTCACCCGGCACCAGTCGACCGACGCGGACCTGGTCTCGCGCGTGTCGAAGGTGATCGAGGAAACCGGCATGCCGCACGAGAAGCTGACGCTGGCCATGCCGGTGTGCGTGCTGGACGTGGCGGACGCGGCGGAGAACCTGGCCACGTTGGCGGACCAGGGAATCCGGATCGCGCTCGACGACTTCGGGCTCGGGCCGCGGGACCTGGCGTGGCTCACGGAGCTGCCGGTCGTGTCGGTGCTGGTGCCGAAGGATCTGGTGCGGCGGCAGGATCTTCGTTCCGCGGCGTTGATCCCGGCCGTGCACGACCTGGGCGTGAACCTCTGCGTGGACGGCATCGAGACCGAGGAACAGGCGCGGTGGTGGACGGCAGCGGGCGCCGACCTCGCGATCGGCGCCCTCTACGGATCACCTGAGGCAGCAGGCGATCTGCTGAAGAAGCTGAACTAGTGGCGCTTCTCGGAACGTTGGCGAGGTGATCCAGGCTCAGCAGGGCACCACGATGCACCCGTCTGACCGCGAATTCTCCCCGGCACCGTTCCGAGCCACACCCCTAAAGGCTGCGCTGCCAGGCGACCACTGCCTCGTGGTAGCGGTCCGAGTCGGGCGCGAAGTTGAAGCAGTGGCCGTAGCCGGTGAGGACGAGCGCGTCCACTCGCGGCGCGTGTGAGTAGAACGGCCTCTCCGACGCGGCCAGCGCCTCGGACGACGAGCAGTCGGAGCCGAGCGGCGGGGTGCCGCAGAAGTAGTCCGACGTCGTCTGGATGCTCATGACCGGAGCGGTGATGTTGCGGCTGGCCGGAATCACGAGGTTCACCATCAGTGGTGTCGTCACCAGCTCGGCGGTCGCGAAAACGTCCTTTGTGGACTCGTCGTAGTCCACCACGGCGGGGTTCAGCGCGCCCGGCTTGTGGAAGCTGGCGTAACGGGATCCAGGCGTCGTCGTCAGGTAGCCGGGGTCCAGGCCGAGCCGGGCCAACTGCGGGTCGAGCGTGACCGGGATCGAACTGATGATCGTGGGCAACGCCTTGACGTAGTCCCACTGGTTGGTCATGCCGGTGATCAGCACCCCGTCGACGTCGTGGTACGTCGCCGCCTCGACGATCGCGACCACGGAGCCGAGCGAGTGGCCGCCCATGAACACCTTCTGGAACTGTCCGCGCATCCGTTGCACCACTTGGTGCACCGCCTCGGCCTGGCTCGGGACGGTGACCAGCAGGCTGAGCGGTTTGCTGCTCCGGCCGGTGCCGACCCGGTCCACCGCCATGGTGGCGATGCCGGCGTGGTTCATCGCCAGCCGGACGGAGCGGACGTCGGGCTGGACCGGGATGTCCCAGTACGCGCTGGTGTACGTGGCACCGGGAACGAGGACCTGGACCGATGTCGCGCCCTGAGGCACGCAGAGCCTGCCGTACACGGTCTGCTGGGTGAGGCCGAAGCTCACCGGCGTGTAGACGTCCTGACAGCTGATTTCGGCCGCGTTCGCCGGGAGGGGCGCGGTACCGAGCAATGCGAGCACTGCGACGGCACAGAGCCGACGGAGACGCATGAGGGAACAACCTCCAACTAGCGGGGAACGGCCTTCATGAACAGGCCGAGGGGGTAGACGGCGTTGGTGAACTTGGTGCGCACGGGCCGGTCGGGCACCAGCCGGTAGCGGGAGAAGACCGTCGCCACCGCGATGACGATCTCGGTCAGCGCGAAGTGGTTCCCGATGCACTGGTGGATACCGCCGCCGAACGGGACGAACGCGCCCTTGGGCAGCTGCCGGGCGCGTTCGGGGGTCCAGCGATCCGGGTCGAAGCGCTCGGGATCGGGGAAGTGCTCGGGGTTGTGGTGCATCGCGTGCGGGCTGATGATCAGTTCGGTGCCGGGCGCCAGGCGGACACCGCCCAGGTCCACCTCTTCGGCGACGCGGCGCATGAGGAGCCAGAGCGGGTACTTGCGCAGGACCTCGTTGGCGACCTGGCCGACGTAGGGCAGCTTCGGCACGTCGTCGATCGTCACGGGCCGCCCGGCCAGCACCTCGTCGAGCTCGGTCAGCACCCGCTGCTCGACCTCGGGGCCGGCGGCGATCTCGTGGAAGATCCACGCCAGTGCCAGCGCGGTGGTCTCGATGCCGGCCGACAGCAGCGTGATGACCTCGTCGAAGACCTGCTGGTCGGTCATCGGCTCGCCGGCCTCGTCCCTGGCCAGCATCAGCATCGACAGCAGGTCGCCCTGGTCGGTGCCGTCCGCCCGCCAGCTCGCGATGACCTCCTGCACGATCGCGCGCATCCGGGCGATCGCGGCGTCGAACTCGCGGTTGGCCGGGATCGGCAGCTTCTCGACGAACCCCGGCGAGAGCGAGCGGACGATGCCGTTCTTGATGATCACGAAGATCGACCGGCGGGCCTCGTCGACCGCGCGGTCGCCGATCTCGGTGGAGAACAGGGCCTTGCCGACGATGGTGACGGCGAGGCTCTGCATGTCCTCCTCGATCCGGCGCACCTCACCCGGCCGCCAGCCGTCCACCAGCTCCTGGGTCGCGCGGACCATGGTGTTCGCGTAGCCCGCGATCCGGTCGCGGTGGAACGCCGGCTGCATCATCCGGCGCTGGCGCAGGTGGAACGGGCCGTTCGACATCACCAGCCCGTTGCCCATGAACGGGCGGAACTTGTCGAACATTCGTCCTTTGTGGAACTTGGGCGCATCGGTGACCAACACCTGGTGCATCAGCTGCGGGCTGGTGACGAACAACGTTCGCATCGGGCCGAGGTAGATTTCGACCAGATCACCCTGACCTCGTAAATTCGCAGTGAACTCGAATCTTTTCCGCAGCAATGGCAGAGTGTGCCCGAGAAATGGCAGCCTGCCGGGTGCCACCGGGACAGACATCATCGCTCCTCGCGACGTGGAAAGAGACGGCCAACCTTAGGAGTCGTTCGGCCCAGAGTGACAGTGCCCGATCGGGTGGCGTGCGTTCACACCTGTGGACTAACCGCGCGCACTTCGTGCCTGCCTAAGCTGGTGCGTCCGCAACCTGAAGAGGTGGTCACCGTGGCTGACGAGCAGAACTGGGTTCCACAGAGCGTCGACGTCTCGGTGCCGAGTGCGGCGAGGCTGTACGACTACATGCTCGGGGGTGCGCACAACTTCGCGGTGGACCGGCTGGCGGCGGACAGGATGCTGACCGCGATGCCGCACGCGCGCAGTGCCGCCAGGGTGAACCGGGCGTTCCTCGGCCGCGCGGTGCGGTTCATGATCGAGCAGGGTGTGCGCCAGTTCCTGGACATCGGTTCCGGCATTCCCACCGTGGCCAACGTGCACGAGGTCGCGCAGGAGGAAGCTCCGGAGTGCCGGATCGTCTACGTCGACCGCGATCCGGTGGCCGTCGCGCACAGCGAGCTCATCCTCGCGGGCAACGACAGGGTCCGCGTGCTGCAGGCCGACCTGCGGGACCCGGACAGCATCCTGAACAGCCCGGAGGCACGCCTGCTGGACTTCGACCAGCCCATCGGCATGCTGATGCTGCTGATGCTGCACTGGGTGCCGACCGAGGCCGACCCGTGGGGACTGCTCAAGCACTTCCGCGAGGCGTTGCCCAGCGGCAGCTACCTGGCGATCACGCACTTCGCCGACGACCACGACTACGAGGGTGCCAAGAACGCGGCCGCGGGGATCAACAGGGCGGGCGGGGACCAGGTCGTCGAACGCAGCCGGGACGACATCGCGGCGTTCTTCGGTGATTTCGAGCTGGTCGAGCCGGGTCTCGTCAGATTCGCCGAGTGGCGGACTTCCGGACCGGGCGACATCTCCAGCGATCCGGCTATCAACAGGCTCGCTTACGCAGGGGTCGCACGCAAGCCATAGAGAATCTCGATGGAGTGATGCTCATTCACACGGTCGGTCGAAAAGAGACCGACGGACCGTGGGTAAGATGCCGAGTCATCTGAGCCCATTGCGAGGCAGCCCCGAATGCCCGAGCCGAGTCGAATACCAGACGTGACGCCCGCGCCCGAGGACCTGGTCCAGGCGCGGAAGTTGCTTGCCCGGAAATGGGCATATCTGCTGCAGAGCGCAGTGGCGATCCCGATGAGCCTGGACGGTCTCGGCGAGGCGCTGAGCTCCCGGCTCGACGAACTCTGCGCGATGCTGCACGAGGAGCCGTTCACCAGTGATCCGGCCGAGCGGATCGGCGCGGGTCTCGTGGAGCTGGGGTATCTGGGGGCGATCGGGCTGCGGCGCACGACGGAGGTGCTCGGCAAGGGGCTCTTCGCGCTGCCGGAGTTCGGGCAGGCCGGCAAGTACGCGCAACGGATCGCGCTCGCGATCGGCGCACTCGGGTCCGGCTTCACCGCGGCTCACACCGAGTCCGTCCTCACGCAGCAGGAAAGCCTCCAGAGGTCGTTGCTCAAGGCCGTGCGCGACGCCAACTGGAACCTCAAGGAGAGCGAGGCCCGCTTCAACGAGGTCGTCACGTCGTCCACCAACGGCGTGCTGATCGTCGACCTCGACGGACGGCTGCTCAGGACGAACGCGGCGGTCGGCGACATCCTCGAGCACACCCAGGACGAGCTCGTCGGGGTCCCGCTGCTCGACCTCATCGCGCCCGGTTTCACCGAGATGCTGAGTGACGCGATGGCCGACCTGATCAGCGGCACCGCGCAGCGGGTCAGGCAGTCGCAACGGATGCTGCGCAAGGACGGTGAGGCGGCGCGGTTGTCGCTCGCCATGTCGTTGCTGCGCGGTGCGGACGACGAGCCCATCCACTTCGTCGTGGTGGTCGAGGACGGCACCGAGCTGGAGCTGCTGCAGAGCGAGCTCAAGCGGCAGTCGCTGCACGACGTGCTGACGGGGCTGCCGAACCGGCAGTTCTTCACCACCCACCTGGAAACGGTGCTGCGCAAGGCAGATCCGGAGTTCGGGGTGACGATCTTCCACCTCGACCTGGACGCGTTCGGCATGGTGAGCAACAGCGTCGGCGGGCGGGTCGCCGAGCGGTTGCTGCAGCACGTCGCCCAGCGGCTGCGGGTGGTGCTGGCGCCGGAGCAGGCGATGATCGCCAAGTTCGACGGCGACGAGTTCGGGGTGCTGGTGGAGAACACGGCGACCACGCCGTCCATCGGCGAGATCATGAAGAGCATCAACGACGACCTGCTGCTCGAACCGACCTATGTGGACGGTCACGGGCTGGCGGTGTCGGTGAGCGCGGGCGTGGTGCACCGGCCGTCGGTGGAGGCCGAGCCGGTGGACGTGCTGCGGGCCGCGGACACGGCGCTGCGCAGGGCCAAGGTGCGCAGGCGCGGCCAGTGGGAGGTCTTCCACCCCGCGCAGGACGCGCTCGACCGCCGTGACCACGCGGTGGCGGTGGCGATGCCGGCCGCGTGGGAGAACGGCGAGATCACCGTGCGGTACCGGCCGATCGTGCGGCTGGCCGACGGCGAGGTCGCCGGTGTCGAGGCGGCGTTGCACTGGGACAGACCGGATGCCGAGGTGCTGGACCACGACGAGTGCGCGGAGCTGGCCGAGTCGACCGGGCTGATCCTGCCGCTCGGCGAGTGGCTGTTGCGGATCGGCGGCGGGCAGTCGGCGTGGTGGCGGCAGCGCGGGCAGTTCGACCGGTCGCTGGTCGTGCGGCTCACCGCGCACCAGTCGACCGACGCCGACCTGGTGTCGCGCGTGGTCGGCGTGCTGGAGGAGACCGGGCTGACGGCCGAACAGCTGGCGGTCAGCATGCCGGCGTCGGTGCTGCTGGTGACCGACGCGGCCGACAACCTGGGCACGCTCGCGGACATGGGTGTCCACCTGGGGCTCGACGACTTCGGGCTCGGTCCGCTCGACCCGGCCGCGGTGTCGGACCTGCCGGTGAAGTCGGTGCGGGTGGCGCGCAGCCTGGTCGAGCGCCGGTCTCCTTACGTGACAGCGCTGATGCCGTTGCTGAGCGGGTCGGGCGTGACCGTGGCGGTGGACGGGATCCGCAGCGCCGAACAGGCTTCCTGGTGGCTCGCGGCGGGTGCGGACTTCGCGACGGGCGATCACTTCGGGGCGCCCGGGACGCCGGCGGAGTTCCTGAAGACGCTGGAAAAGCGGTGAGGCAGGCGCTCTGGAGCGCCTGCCTCACATTCGCCGCGGGATGCGGAAGTTCTGGAACCCCGGTGACCGGACGGGGTCGGGGTCACGTCCGGCCACCGGAGGAGTCTGCTACCCGGTGAAGCCCGCGAGTGCCTTGGTGAACTCGTAGGTGCCCTGGTTGATGCCGCTGCACGAGTCGCTCATGGCGCCGCAGTTGCCCTTGTCCCGGTTGACCGCCCAGAAGGACACGCGGGACAGGTGCTTCGAGTTCGCCCAGCTGATGATGGACTTGAAGTTCGCCGGAGTGACGGTCTCGCCGGTGTCGGTCTTGCCGTTCATCGAGGACAGACCGCTGCGCCGGTACGCCGCGTCGTCGGAGAGCCCGTACGTGGCCTTGATGTGGTTCTTCAGGCCGTCGACCGCGCTCTTCGTCTTGGCGGCCATGTCGCCGCCGGAGCCGAAGTCGAACGGCATGACCGCGAACGTGTCGATCGGCGCGCCGAGCTCCTTGGCGCGGGTGACCAGGCGCTTGCCCCAGGTGTTCGGGCCGGTGGCCTCGGTCGGCATGGTGATGACGACCTTCACGCCCGAGTTGTTCTGCTTGATGATCTTCAACGCGCCGAGCACGCGGTCCTGGACCGTGTTGTTCTCGAACTCCTGCGCCTCGATGTCGATGTCGATCGCCTTGAGTCCGTAGGCGTCGATGACCTTCTGGTAGGCGCCCGCGAGTGCGCTTGCCGAAGAGCACTTCTGGCCGAGCTTGTTGCCGGACCAGCCGCCGATCGACGGGACCGCTTCACCGCCGGCCGCGCGGATGTTGTTGATCAGGGTCTTGTCGCTTCCGGTCAGCGAACGGGTGCCGTCCCACTTCGGGTTGCAGCCGCCGTCGCTGAGGATGAAGGCGAGGGTGAACGACTTGATGCCCGTCTGCTGCATCACGCTCGTCGCGCTGGGGACGCTGCCCCACTGGTAGAGGTAGGGCGCGGCGAGGATGGGGTTCACGGCAGCTTGAGCCTGCACGGGCAGAAGCATCGCCGTGCACGCGGCAGCGACTGCGCCGACGAGGAACCGCTTCATCAGTCCTCCAAGAACTGCTCGGTCCAGGGCGGCGGAGCTGGCAGTGAGAGGGCTCACAACGTCTTCAAAAATGGACTAGACCACCTCTCTCTGTCAAGAAGGTAGACGAAATCCGCATACGGCCCGTCCGGCGGGCGTCGCTGATCTTGTCGGTGCCGCGTGGTGAAATCGAGGCGTGGCACTTCCGCCCCAGCTGGTCCGCCGGAAGCCGGAGACGCGCCCGCGTCCCCGGTGGGACGCGGCTGCCCAGCGGGTTTTCGGTTCGCCGGGCTTCCTGCGGGTGCTGGGCGGACCGGGTACGGGCAAGACGACGCTGCTCGCCGAGCTGGCCGCGCACGTCGTGCTGGAGGAGGGGGCCTCGCCGGAGAACGTGCTGGTGCTGACCGCGAACCGGCGTGCGTCCGTGGCGTTGCGCGCCCACATCACGCGGTTGCTGACCGGCCGGCTGTCCACTGTGCGTGAGCCTTTGGTCCGGACTGTCCACTCCTACGCGTTCGCGGTGCTGCGGAACCAGGCGGTGTTGCTGGGGGAGCCGCCGCCGCGGTTGCTGTCCGGTCCGGACCAGGACGCGATGGTGCGCGAGCTGCTGGCCGGTGACGTCGAGCTGGGTGCGTCGAACTGGCCTGAGCGGTTGCGCCCGGCGCTGGAGCTGCCCGGGTTCGCGCACGAGCTGCGGGATCTGCTGTTGCGGGCTGCCGAACGCGGGCTGGGGCCTGAGGACCTGGTCGAGCTGGGCGAGGAGCACGGGCGCGACGAGTGGGTGGCGGCCGGGTTGTTCGGGCGGCAGTACGAGTCGGTGAACCTGCTGTCCGGCATGGACTCGGCGACGGCTTTCGCGCCCGCCTACGACGCCGCCGAGCTGGTGTCGTCGGCTTACGCCGCCTTTGTGAACGACGAGGAGCTGCTGTTCGCCGAGCGGCGGCGGGTGCGGTACCTGCTGGTCGACGACGCGCAGCACCTCGACCCGATGCAGTACTCGCTGATCAGGTCGCTGGGGTCGGGTGCGTCCCGGTTCGTGCTGGCGGGCGATCCGGACCAGGCGATCTTCACGTTCCGCGGGGCGTCGCCGGAGATCCTGCGGGACGTGGACGGCGAGACCGTGGTGCTGTCGCGGTCCCACCGGATGATGCCCGAGATCCGGGATGCGGTGGCGCGCTTGGCTGCCCGGCTGCCCGGTGCCTCTCCCGCGCGGTCCGTGCTGCCGGCCGAGGGCGAGGGTTCGGTGCAGGTGCGGCTGCTCGCGTCGTCCGCGCAGGAGGCGACTTGGGTGGCGGACCAGTTGCGGCGCTCGCACCTGGCCGACGAGGTGCCGTGGTCGCAGATGGCGGTCGTGGTGCGTTCGGCGACGTTGTCCTTGCCGGTGCTGCAACGGGCTTTGCTCGCGGCTGGTGTTCCGGTGTCCGTTGCGTCGGACGAGCTGCCGTTGGCGCAGCAGCCTTCTGTGCGTCCGTTGCTGGCTCTGGTGCGTGCTGCGGCGGTGCCCGGGTCGTTGGACGAGGACACGGCGGCGATGCTGCTGTCGTCTTCGTACGGTGGGGCGGATCCGTTGGCGTTGCGGCGGTTGCGCCGTGGTCTGCGCCGGCTGGAGATGGCCGCGGGTGGCGACCGCCCGTCCGGTGAGCTGCTGGTCGAGGTCGTGGAGACGGCCGACCGGCTGGCGGCGCTGGAGGACGTGGAGTCGCTGCCGGCCCGGCGGATCTCGCACCTGCTGGCGTTGGCGCGCAAGGCGATCGCCGATGGCAAGTCGGTGGAGGTCGTGCTGTGGGAGCTCTGGACGGCGACCGGGTTGCAGGACCGCTGGGTGGCGCAGTCGGCCCGGCGCGGCTTGCCGGGCATGCAGGCGGACCGCGATCTCGACGCGATCGTGGCGTTGTTCGAGGCGGCGGCGAAGTACGTCGACCGCCTGCCGGGCTCGGGAGTGGCGGGCTTCGCGGACTACCTGGAATCGCAGCGGATCGTCGGCGACACGCTTGCCGCCTCCGCGCCCACTGGTGAGGCCGTGTCCGTCCTGACCGCGCACTCCGCGGCCGGCCGTGAGTGGGAAGTCGTTGCCGTGCCTGGTGTTCAGGAGGGCAGCTGGCCCGACCTGCGGCTGCGCGGCACCGTGTTGGGCGTCGAACGCATGGTGGACGTCCTGGCGGGCCTCGAACCGTCGGTGTCGGCCGTGGCCCCGATCCTGGCCGAGGAACGCCGCCTGCTTCTGGTCGCCGCGTCCCGGGCCCGCTCGAAGCTGCTGATCAGCGCGGTTCGCGGTGAGGACGAACAGCCGTCGCGCTTCCTCGACGAGATCGAGTCGTCGACCGAGGAGGAACGCAAGCTTCACCGCCCCCAGCGCGGCCTGGTGCTGGCCGAGCTGGTCGGCGAACTGCGCCGGGTCGTGTGCTCGGACGCCGAGTCCTCGGAGCGTCGTTCGCGTGCTGCGGCTCAGCTCGCTCGCTTGGCCGAGGCGGGTGTGCCGGGCGCTCACCCGGAGTCCTGGTACGGCGTGGCTGATGTGTCCACATTGGACTCCTTGTGGACGGAGGAGCAGAAGGTCAGCGTGACGCCGTCGACCATCGAGGTGATCACGAAGTGCCCGCTGCGCTGGGTCATCGAACGCCACGGCGGCCAGGACCCGGCCGAACTGGCCTCGGTCACCGGCACCCTCGTCCACGCCCTGGCCCAAGCCGCCGCCTCGGGGGCCGACTCGGCTCAGCTCCGCGTGAAACTCGACGAGGCCTGGGCAGCCGTGGACGCCGGCGCCCCGTGGTTCTCCCGCCGCGAACGCCTGCGCGTCGAGCGCATGCTGGACACCTTCCTCGCCTGGCTGACCATGAGCCGCGCCCAGCTCACCCAGGTCGCGGTCGAGGAGGAGATGGTCGTAGAGGTCCCGAAACGCGACGGCGGCCCGTGGCTGCAGGTCCGCGGCCGCGTCGACCGCCTGGAACACGACGAGGACGGCCGCCCGATCGTCATCGACATCAAGACCGGCAAGAGCCCGGTCTCCCGCGAGGCCTCGCAGGAACACCCACAGCTCGCGGTCTACCAGCTGGCCACCTCGCTGGGCGGCTTCACCCACATCGGCCTGGGCACCGAACCCGGCGGCGCCCGCCTGCTGTACGTGGCCAAGGAGGACAAGAAGACAGGTGCGGTCGAACGCACCCAGGCACCGCTGGACGAGCAGGGTGTCCGGGCGTGGCTGGAGGTTGTGCAGGACGCGGCGGAGTCGGTGCTCGGCCCGGACTACACGGCGCGGGAGAACGCGGACTGCGACCGCTGCCCTGCCCGGACCACGTGCCCGGTCCACCCGTCCGGCCGGCAGGTGAGCGAGTAGGCCCGAGCAGCTGGGCGGTCGGCGCGAGGCTGCCCGGTACGCGTAGGCTGATCGCGGTTGACCTGCACGTTTCTCGTGTCCGAACGGTCGCCGAACACACGGGCTCGGGTGCTGCGGAAGCTCGTGGCACAGGTAGGAAGATGTATTGGTGACGTTGCTGAGGACCTGCGACCGGACTGTCGCCCCGCGCGACGCTCGGCATCGCCTCGTCCACCGGCATCGCGTCGCGCGGGGCCAGGGCGCCATCCGCGGGTCGTTCGCCGTGCGTCGCGCTGACCGCGGCTCCTCCGTCGTCCCTGAGCTGGCCGGCCGATGACCGTCAGTCCCTTCGAGATCGCCGAAGCGCTCGGGCTCAACAAGCCGACTCCCGAGCAGGCCGAGGTCATCGCCGCCCCCACCCAGCCGGCGCTGGTCGTGGCCGGTGCCGGCGCGGGCAAGACCGAGACCATGGCCGCCAGGGTCGTCTGGCTGGTGGCCAACGGCATCGTGCTGCCGGACCGGGTGCTGGGCCTGACGTTCACGCGCAAAGCCGCACGCCAGCTCGCGGACCGCGTGCGGGCACGGCTCAGAAGGCTCGCCGGCTCCACGCTCCTCGACGAGCTGGACCCCAGCGGCGAGCGGAAGATGGCCGTCCTCACCGGCGAACCCGTCGTGCTCACCTACCACGCGTACGCGGGCCGGTTGGTGACCGAGCACGGCCTGAGGCTGCCGGTCGAACCCGGTGTCCGGCTGCTCACCGAGACGGCGTCGTGGCAGCTGGCGCACCGGGTCGTGTCGACGTGGGCGAAGGACATCGACACCGACAAGGTCCCCGCGACCATCACCGGGTACCTGCTGTCGCTCGCGGGCGAGCTCGGCGAGCACCTCGTCACGCCCGAGGCCCTGCAAAGCCACGCGGACCGGCTGTGCGCGCTGATCGAGAACGCGCCGAAAGCACCCAGGCAACGGGACGCCCTGCCGGAGAAGCTGCAGGAGGTCATCCGCGCGCAACGGCTGCGCGTCGCGCTGTTGCCGCTGCTCGACGCCTACCAGCAGCGGAAGCGGAAGGAAGCCGCACTCGACTTCGCGGACCAGATGTCGCTGGCCGCGCAGCTGGCCGCGTTCAAGGAGGTCGCGGAGGGCGAGCGCGAGCGGTACGGCGCGGTGCTGCTGGACGAGTACCAGGACACCGGGCATGCCCAGCGCGTCCTGCTCAGGAGCCTGTTCGGCGAGGGCAAGCCGATGCCGGTCACGTCGGTCGGCGACCCGGCGCAGGCCATCTACGGCTGGCGCGGGGCGAGCGCCGCCAACCTGCCGCGGTTCGTGGACGACTTCCCGCCGACGAACAAGTTCGGGCTGTTGACCAGTTTCCGCAACCCGCCCGAGGTGCTGGAGCTGGCGAACGCGGTGTCGTTGCCGCTGCGAGAGGCCGGACTGGACGTCGAGGAGCTCAAGGCACGACCGGGGGCCGGACCTGGCGACGTCCGGCTCGCGCTGCACGAGGACATCCGCCAGGAGCTCGACTGGATGGCGGACAACGTCGCCGCGCAGTGGATCGCGCACCTCGACGAGGAAGGTGTGCCGCCGACCGCGGCCGTGCTCGTCCGCAGGAGGTCCGACATGTCGGCCATCGCGGCCGCGCTCAGGGACCGCGGGCTGCCGGTCGAGGTCGTCGGCCTGGGCGGGTTGCTGGACGAGCCCGAGGTGCGTGACCTGGTGTCAGCGCTGCGGGTGCTGGTGGATCCGCTGGCGGGAACGGCGGCCGCGCGCCTGCTCACCGGATCGCGCTGGCGGCTCGCGGCACGAGACTTGGCGGCGCTGTGGAGCCGGGCGCGCGACCTGGCTGGAGTCCAAAGCAGACAGTCTGTCGTGGACGATCCGTTGCTGGTGCTGGCGGACGCGCTTCCTGGCGAGCACGCGGAACAGGCCGGGCTGGCGGACGCGCTGGACGACCCCGGCGACCCGGACGCGTACTCGCCGGACGGCTACCGGCGCATTCGCAGGCTCGGCGGCGAGCTGGCGATGTTGCGGCGCAGGCTGGACCAGCCGCTGCCGGAGCTGGTGGCGGACGTCGAACGGACGTTGTTGCTGGACATCGAGGCCATGTCGCGGCCGGGCATGGTCGGGCGGGCGCATCTCGACGCGTTCTCCGACGTCGTGATGGACTTCGCGGCGGCCAGCCCGAGCGCGACGCTGCCGTCGTTGCTGGACTACCTGTACGCGGCCGAGCACGCCGAGGACGGGCTGGAGCCCGGCGAGGTCGAGGTGTCCGAGGACCGCGTGCAGATCCTGACCGTCCACTCCGCGAAGGGGCTGGAGTGGCGGATCGTCGCGCTGCCGCACCTGGTCAAGGACGTCTTCCCCGGCCGCAAGAAGTCGTCGTGCTGGCTGAAGGCGGTCACGGAACTGCCGGCTGACCTGCGAGGTGACGCGCAGGACCTGCCGGAGCTGAGGCTGAGTGCGGGCTTCAACCGCAAGGAGATCGACGAGGCGCTCGCGATCCACGCGGAGGAGTTCGAGGACCGCAGGCTCGTCGAGGAACGCCGGCTCTTCTACGTCGGCGTCACGCGCGCCGAGCACACGCTGTTCATGTCGGGGCACTGGTGGGGCGAGGCGGGCGAGAAACCCAAGGGCCCGTCCGTGTTCCTGCAGGAGATGCACGAGGTCCTGCAACGGGACAACCCGCCCGGCGACATCAGCACGTGGGCCGACGAGCCGGAGCCGGACACCCCGAACCCGCTCGCCGAGGACGTGAAGACCTCGCAGTGGCCCGCGGATCCGCTCGGCAAGCGCCGCGACGGCGTGGTCGAGGGCGCCGAGATGGTGCTGGCCGCGATCGACGCGCTCAAGAACGCGCCGCCCGAGCCGTTGCCGCTGATCTTCGACGAGCCGGAGCCCGAGCTGGTGGAGGACGAGGACTACCCGCCGCCGGACGAGCCGCCGGACGACGACTTCCCGCCGGAGCCCGAGCCGCTGCCGGACGACGTCGTGCCGGACGACCCGGAGATGCCCGAGGAGGACGACCCGGACGGCTGGGCGAAGGACGTCGACGTGCTGCTGGCCGAACGCGCGGCGTCGATGAACCGCCGCGAGCAGGTCGAGCTGCCCGACCACCTGTCGGTCAGCCAGCTCGTCGAACTGGCGAAGGACCCGGACCTGCTGGCCCGCAGGCTGCGGCGCCCGCTGCCGTTCCCGCCCAACCCGCTGGCCCGCCGCGGTACGGCGTTCCACACGTGGCTGGAGAACCGGTTCGGGGCGACGCGGCTGCTCGACATCGACGAGCTGCCCGGCGCCGGTGATGCCGACGCGGCGCCGGACGCCGATCTCGACCGCCTGAAGGAGGCGTTCCTGCAGAGCGACTGGGCGGACCGGACACCGCACGACGTCGAGGTGCCGTTCGAGGCGGAGTTCGACGGCATTTCGGTGCGCGGGCGGATGGACGCCGTCTACAAAGATCCGGACGGCTGGACCGTGGTGGACTGGAAGACCGGCGCGGTGCCGGACGCGGAAGCGCTCCCGGCGTTGTCGGTGCAGCTCGCGGCCTACCGGCTGGCGTGGGCGGCGTTGATGGGGGAGCCGTTGGAACGGGTCCGGGCCGCGTTCCACTACGTGCGGCACGACCACACGCTCAGGCCGACGGATCTCCTCGACGAGCAGGGCCTGAAGGATCTGATCAGGACTGTGGGCTAGGGATCTGATCAGGACTGTGAGCTCGTGATCGTCAGGACCGCATGCTCATGATCGCGAGTTGTCCACAGGTTGCGGCGCGCTGACCTGCGGTGATGCCGGGCGCGGTAAGCTGTGGACAGTCAGGAACCGAAAGTGCGTTTCAATCGTTGCGTGACAAGGAAGCGCGCGGGGGCAGCAGCGGCTCAGGTGCTCGCCGGCGCGTGCGACTCCTTGAGGACCCGTTCGTACAGCACCTCGAGCAGCCACCGTCCGAAGAGCGACGGCCCGAACTCCGGCGAGCGGTCCTCCGGCGGCACCATCAGGTCCGCCGTGGAGTCGTCCGCGACCACGACGCCGATGCCGTAGTAGTCGAGCTCGATGTACGACCAGGCCTGCGACTCGTCCGACCGCGGCAGCATCACCGCGCACGGGGCGAGCGTCAGCAGGGTGCCGCACGACTGCAGGGCGCGGTCCGTGGTGGACTCGCTGACCAGCACACCGACGAGCTCGACGGCCGCGACGGGCAGGCGGTCGTGGGCGGCGGGTTCGAACCAGGAGCGGAACCACGACGGGTCGGCGCGGGGCGGCCAGCCGTTCTGGGTTCTCCACTCGTGCACGTCGGGCAGCAAACGCACCACCGCGGACACCTGCTGGCCGAGCACGGCGACGTCGGGTACGACGACTCCGTCCCAGGCGAGCGCGTGCGCGGCGCGCTGAAGAAGCGTTTGCACAGGGCGCATCCTAGGGTTCCTCGCGCGAAAAATGACAGCGTTTGCGGGATACTTGGTTAAGGATTACCCAGGGTGGTCATGGGGCTGCTTTCGCCACTTTCCAGGCCCAAGCGACGAGTGGGATCTGCAGTGGCAGGCGACCATACGCCAGTGCGCGCGCTTTGGGCGACTTGGTGCGGAAATCCAGAGCCATTTTCACGTTTGCCGGGAACACCGCGACGAAGAACGCGGCGGCCAGCACACCGCCCAGCTTCCGCGTGCGAGGGACCGCGACGGCCGTGGCCAGGGCCAACTCGGCGACACCCGACACGTAGGTCCACTGCCGCGGGGTGCCCGGCAGGGAACGCGGGACGATCGCGTCGTAGTTCTTCGGCCTGGTGAAGTGGGTTACCCCGGCCAAGCCGAGCAGTGCGGCGAGCGCCATCGCCGACCGCGCTCGGGAACGGTTCGGTTCCATGCGGTCACCCTGTCATGCCTACGCCGCGTAGGCGAGACGGGGCTGGCCTATTCTCCACGGGCGTGGCAGGTGATTCTCATCATCCCGAACGCGCCCCAGAACGCGCCCCGGAACGTGCGGCAGAACGCGCTGCGGTCGCTGCGCTGAGCGATTCCTTCGTCGCCGGACTCCGCGAGTGGATCAAGATCCCGTCGATCGGCGTCGATCCTGACCATCGCGTTGACGTGCAGAGATCCGCCGAGTGGCTGGCCGATCAGCTCCGCGCGGACGGCTGGCCGGAGATCGAGATATGGGACCGCGGACCAGCGCTTCCCGCCGTGTACGCCTGCTGGCCGGCCGCAGATCCCGGTGCTCCGACCGTGCTCGTCTACGGACACCACGACGTGCAGCCCGTCGACCCGGTCGAACGCTGGCGCCACCCGCCGTTCGAGCCCGTGACCAGCGGCGACGAGTTGTTCGGACGTGGGGCGAGCGACGACAAGGGGCAGGTCGCGATGCACCTGCTGGCCGTGAAAGCACATCTGGCAGCAACTGGACAGAATGCGCCCAGCGTCACGCTGAAACTCTTCGTCGAAGGTGAGGAGGAATCGGGATCTCCGCATCTGCGAAAGCTGCTGGAGGATCACGCCGAGGCTCTTGTTTGTGATCTTGTGGTGTTCACCGACACCGCGTTGCACGAACGGGACGCGCCGACGGTCAACACCGGGCAGCGCGGAGTTCTCGGCGGCGAGATCACGTTCTTCGGCGGCACCGAAGACGTTCATTCTGGCCGGGCCGGTGGCGCGATCCCGAATCCCGCGACGGCGCTGGCGAAACTGATCGCCGCGCTGCACTCCGACGACGGCCGGATCGCGCTGCCGGGCTTCTACGAGGACGTGCGCGAACCGTCCACACAGGAGCGAGCCGACTACGCCGAGCTGCCGTTCGACGAGCAGAAGTGGTTGGCGCACAACGGCGGTGGCGCGCAGGCGATGGCCGGCGAACCCGGCTACACGACGCTGGAACGGATCTGGGTGCGGCCGACCGCCGAGGTCAACGGGCTGAGCAGCGGGTACACCGGGCCTGGCCTGAAGACGATCATCCCGGCGAGCGCGACGGCGAAGATCAGCTTCCGGCTCGTGCCAGACCAGTTGCCGGAGAAGGTCGCGGGCCAGCTGCGCGAGTTCGTCGCGAAGCACACGCCGGCGGGGATCCGGGCGGAGGTCGACTTCCGCGGTGAGGGCGTGCCGCCGTACGCGATCAGCCCGGACGACCCGGCCAACGCGACCGTGAAAGAGGCGATGGAGCTGGCGTTCGACCAGCCGGTGCGGTTCGCGAGGGCGGGTGGATCAGGACCGGCGGCGGTGCTGCAGGCGTGGCTCGGGGTGCCCCTCGTCTACCTCGGAGCGACCTTGCCGGATGATCGCGTCCACGCGCCCAACGAACGCGTTGTAGTGCCACTGCTCCTCAAAGGTGCGGAAGCGGCGGCTCACCTGTGGCGGATGCTCCCCGAGAGGTTGGCTTGATGGGCCTGTCTGACGAAGCGTCGCACTCGCTCGTCGGCGTGATCAGGATGCCGGACCAGGCGCAGAGCCCTGGCCGCGCCATCCTCAAACGCGTCATCGGTGCGATGGCTGCGCTGCTGCTCGCGGTCCTGATCGTCTACCTGGACCGGGACGGCTACCGCGACGTCAACGAGGACGGCGTCTCGCTGCTCGACTCCTTCTACTACGCGACGGTGTCACTCTCGACGACCGGCTACGGCGACATCACGCCCGCGTCGTCGTCGGCGCGGCTGATCAACGTCCTGGTCATCACGCCGTTGCGCGTCCTGTTCCTGATCGTGCTGGTCGGCACGACACTCGAAGTTCTCACCGAGCGCTCCCGTCAGGCGTTGCGCATTCAGAAGTGGAGGCGGGTCGTGCGGGACCACGTGGTGGTCGTCGGTTATGGCACGAAGGGGCGCTCGGCGGTGCAGGCACTGCTCGGCGACGGCGTCGAGCCGGGCTCGATCGTCGTCGTGGACACCGTGCAGGAGTCGCTCGACGCCGCGTCCGCCATCGGACTCGTGACCGTGCATGGGTCCGGTACGCGCAACGACGTGCTCCGCGTCGCCGGTGCGGCCCGTGCGCGCGCGATCGTCGTCGCCCCGAACCGGGACGACACGGCGGTGCTGGTGACGTTGACCGCCCGCGAGCTCGCCCCGAAGGCGCAGATCGTGGCGTCGGTGCGGGAGCGCGAGAACGAGCACCTGCTCAGGCAGTCCGGGGCGGACTCGGTGGTCGTGTCGTCCGAGACGGCCGGCCGGTTGCTCGGCATGGCCACGGCCACGCCGTCCGTGGTCGCGATGGTGGAGGACCTGCTCACGCCCGACGCCGGGCTCGCGATCGCCGAGCGCGACGTGGAGTCGAGCGAGATCGGCGGGTCGCCGCGGCACCTGTCCGACATCGTGCTGGGTGTGGTGCGGGGCGGGACGCTGTACCGGGTCGACGCTCCGGAGGCCGACGCGATCGAGCCGGGCGACCGGCTGCTCTACGTCAAGAAGGTGACTCCGCCCGGCGGGGAGTGACGGGCGTGCCCGCCTCGGCTGGGCCGAGGCGGGGCATCCGGCTCGTCACCGGCCCCAGGACGGGTCCCACTGGGTCCACGCCTGGTCCGGGTAGCGGAGGCAGGTGTACTGCACCAGCTGGGTGTTGTCGTTGTTCCCGCGAACGAGCAGGCACTTGCCGCTGTTGACGTTCCGCACCCAGAAGTAGACGGCGGGGTCCGTGTAGGGGATCAACTCCCAGTACTGGTCGGCGTAGTCCAGGCATTGGAACTGGACGACGGGTGCCTCGTTGTCGGAACCTCGGACGAGCAGGCACTTGCGGCTGTTCGCGTTGCGAATTTGGAACTTCCCCGCGCCCCTGTCGTCGAACAGCCACCTCTGGTCTTTGTAGTCCAGGCACTGGAACTGGACGATGCCTGTCTGGTCGGCCGTGCCCCGGGCCAATGCGCATTTGGTGCTGTTCCAGTTGAGCAGCTGGACACCGAGGTCGATCGGCGGAGCGCCACTGGCAGGCTGAACGACGCCTGCCAAGACGAGCGCTACCGCGAAAAAAGTGGTCGTGATTCGATTTCTTGCGCGCTTCACCGAGCCCCCAGGCTGAAAGATGCGACGACAGACCACGGTATTGGGGAGCCAGGTGGGGCGGAATCAGCCGAACGGAGCTAAGAAACCGGTTCCTGCTTGGGAGCGGGCATGACCGCGGGCGCGCGCAGAGGCGCGTAGCGGAAGAGGAACGCGTAGAAACCGCCCGCCAGCGCGGCCATGCACAGCAGCAGCGCGGTGAGGCGGCGCCCGACCGGCAGTCCGGCCGGCAGCGAGGCGGCGGACTGGACCATGTCGTTGCCGGTGGGGACGACCTCGACGGTCTCACCCTTGCGATGGCCGCAGCCGTCGAGCTTGGCCTGCTTCTTCTCGCCGCCCGCGTCCCACTCGACGGTGTCCGTGCCCTGGCCGCACGAACCGGTCTCGACGACGGTGGCGGCCACGGGTCTGGGGGGTTCCTCGGCGCCGAGCACCTTGGCAGGCGCCAGAAGAGCGATCGCGACCCCGATCCCGACCAGTCCGACGACCAGCAGGATGAACACCCATCTGTCCGGGCTTCGCGGAACCGCCACACTGCGATGTTCGCAGACGCGGCGGTCCGCGTGGAGGCCAGGTTTACTTGGGCAGCTGGCGCAGCTGCTCGACCTTGATGGTCTTGCCGTCGGACACGGTTCCGGTCAGCGCGACGAGGTCGCCGTTCTTCGGCTTCTCGTTGACCGCGGACAGGTCCAGCGGCGTCTGCAGGCCGTCGACCTGCACCAACGTGGCGTTGTTGCCGTTGACGTCCTTGATCGTGCCCCGCTCCTGCGCCTTGGCCAGGGCCACGTTCAGCGCCTTGCCGTCCTTCACGCGCACGGTCACGCGCTGGTCGGCCTTGAGACCGTTGAGGTCGCCGCCGCGCAGCTTGGTGGAGCCGTCAGTGGTCAACGACACCTCGCTGCCGTCGTCCTTGGTGATGTTGAGCTTGCCGGACTCGACCGACTTCACCCGTCCGACGACGAGCGTGCTGTCCTTCAGGTTCGCCTTGCCGGGCTTGCCGGGCTTACCGGGGTGGCGCTCCGCGAACGCCGCGGGCGGACCGTCGGAGTTGTCGGCCGCCGTTGCGACCGCGATGCCGCCGACGGTGAGTCCGACGGCCGCGACGATGGCGCCGGCCCACGCAGATTTCTTCGACATGGGGTTGAGGATCCGCGCGCATGCTGAGCGCGAGCTGAAGGCGAGTCGCCCGAAGTCCGGATGATCAGCAGAATGGTGAGGTGTCCGCCAGGGTGTTGGTGATCGAGGACGCCGAGGCGATCGGCGCCGCGGTGTCGTCCGCGTTGCGCGAGTCCGGCTATGAGGTGCAGCACCGGCTGGACGGGCGGCAGCTGGAGGCCGACCTGGGGCGTTTCCGGCCTGACCTGGTGGTGCTGGACGTGATGCTGCCGGGCCGGGACGGGTTCGCGCTGCTGGAGGTGATCCGGCGGTCGTCCGGGGCGGGCGTGGTGATGCTGACCGCGCGCGACGGCGTTCCTGATCGGCTGCGCGGGCTCTCGGGCGGGGCCGATGACTACGTCGGCAAGCCGTTCGTGCTGGCCGAGCTGGTGGCGCGGGTCTCGGCGGTGTTGCGCCGGCTCGGCCGGACGCCGTCCACCGTGCAGGTCGGGGACCTGGTCGTGGACGCCGACGCCGGTGTCGTGATGCGGGCTGACCAGGCCATCGAGCTGACCGCCACCGAACTGCGGCTGCTGGTGTACCTGGCAGCTCAGCGCGGGCGGGTGGTGTCCAAGACGCAGATCCTGACCGCGGTGTGGGGGTATGAGGACTACGACCCCAACCTGGTCGAGGTGCACATTTCCGCGGTCCGGCGGAAGTTGGAGGAGCACGGGGGCCGTCTGGTGCACACCGTGCGCGGCCTGGGGTACGTGTTGCGGGCTGACGAATGAGCCTGCGCACGGTGTCGTTGCGGCGGAGGGTCGCCGTTTCGGTGCTGCTGGTGCTGTTCCTGGTGCTGGTGGCGTTGGTGATCTCGGTGGACCGGACGTTCGCGGGGCAGTCCAACCGGGACGTCGACGTGGTGTTGATCGACGCTGCCAACCGGGCGACCGCGGCGCTGAACCGGGGGGCGCAGCCTCGGGACGTGGTTCGGCAGCTGACCAAGAAGAACCTGCACGTCACGGCTGAGCTGCCGAACGGGAACCGGTTCGGGGAGGCGCCCGACGAGGGGCCGTTCACTCGGAAGGTCCAGGTCATTCGCGGGACACGGTTCACGTTCTACGCCGATACCGAGGCCATTTCGCAGGCTCAGGGCCGGTTGCGGAAGCTGCTGATCCTGCTGGGGCTCGGGGCCATCGCGGTTACCGGGGTGTTGATGATCTGGGTGGTTCGGCGGGCGTTGGCTCCCTTGGACGCCATGACTTCGTTGGCTCAGGCCATTGCGGCTGGGCATCGTGGCGGGCGGTTGAATCCGTCTCGTACGGATACGGAGTTGGGGCGGACTGCGGCGGCGTTCGACGGGATGCTGGATTCGTTGGAGGGGTCCGAGCAGCGGACTCGGCGGTTTGTCGCTGATGCTGCTCATGAGTTGAGAACGCCGATCACCGGGGTGCAGGCGGTGGCTGAGGCGTTGGTGGCTGCGCCTGTTGACTCGCCTGATCGGGATCAGATGTCGTTCTTGCTGGTTCGGGAGGCTCGCCGGGCTGGGCGGTTGGTGGATGACCTGCTTGCGCTGGCCCAGCTTGACGCTGGGTATGAGATGCAGCGGGAGACCGTGGATCTGATGGGGCTGGCGCTGGCCGAGGTGGCTCGGACTCGGTTTGTGGCGCCTGATTTCGACATTGCCGCTGATGGGGTTTCGGCGGTTGTGGTGGGGGATGGGCAGAGGCTGGCTCAGGTTTTGGTCAACCTGGTGGACAACGCTCGGCAGGCTTCTGGTCCGCAGGGGGTGGTGCGGATTTCGGTGGATTCGTTCGGGTTCGTTGTTTCTGACAACGGGCCTGGGGTGCCGGAGGCGGAGAGGGAGCGGATTTTCGATCGGTTGGTCCGGTTGGATGACGCTCGGGATCGGCGGTCCGGTGGGTCTGGGCTGGGGCTTGCCATTGCCCGGGGGGTGGTGCGGGCTCACGGCGGGGATTTGATTTGTGAGCCGTCTGCGGGTGGGGCGGTTTTTCGGGTTTTCTTGCCCGGGGTGGTTTTGGGGCCTTTGGGGGAGCCGCCTTCGGCGGACGCGTCGGTTTCGTAGGTCGTCCGCTGGTTTCGTTGGCGGGCGATTCGGCGTCTGCAAGTACTACCAACACATGATCAAAACGCCTGTAACTACCGCCAACCGCGGTCAGGCGACTTGGGCCGCCGGGGCCGCGAAGGTGTTGCAGGCCGTGGTGGTGTTGGACTTGAAGCCCGTGCTTGCCCAGGTCGCCTGGTTGTTGGCTGAGCCGTGGGCGTTGTTCTCGGGCTTTTCTTCCACGGCGTACTGGAAGTCTTCCTCGGCCTGGCGGGCGAGGCTGGTGGTGACCGAGCCCCGGCCGGAGGTGCTGGTCAGGAACATGCCTGCGAAGCAGTTGGCCTGGAGTTCGATTCGGCGCGACATTTCCAGGCCCGCTGGGGTTTTCTCGCCCGCGTCGGTGATTTTGAGGTCGGCGGCGCGGAGGAGGCCGGTCAAGGCCTGGACGTGGTGGCCGTACTCGTGGCTGAGGGTGGCCAGGTGGGTCGCCGGGGCGTCGCCGCCGCCGTTGTCGCGCAGGCGCGAGGTCGGCATGTAGATGGTGCGGTTGCGGCCGCAGTAGTAGGCGACCGCGTGGTCGGATTCCGGGGCCGCGCCGCAGGGGCCGTCCTTCAGCGTCGGGGACGCGTCGAGGGAGGGCCTTTCGAAGGGCATGTTCGCGGCGGTCAGCAAGGGGCCCCAGGCGGCGTCCAGGCATTCGACGCCTGCTGTGTAGTAGGCGGCGAGTTGTTTGTCGGAGATACCGAAGACCGGGAGTTGGCAGGTCACTGGGGACAGGGAGGCCGCGGTGATGAGGAACGGGTGGTCTGCCAGGCGGTAGACGGCTCGCGGGCGGACCGGGGTCGACGGCTCCGTCGAAGGCGAGGGGGCTGGGCGGGAGCCCGCGAGGGCGTGGCCCGGTACCAGTCTGGGGCGGCTCAGTTGACCGATTCCGAGGACGAAGGCGACCACCAGCACGAACACGGCCCCGAGCACGACCGGGTTGTTCTTGGCTGGTTGGGTCACGATTTGTCCCTTTCGGGTCTAGGAGACTGAGCCCGCGTCCGCTGCCCAGGTGTTGCACTCGGAGGCCTTGTTCGAGCGGTAGCCGCGGTCCACCCATGCCGCGTTGTTCTCCGGAGTGCCGTGGTCCTTCGTCGGGTAGATGTCGTAGTCGCCTCGGTTGCCCGCGTCGGTCAGGCCCACTCGGATCACGTCGATGGGTATCGCGCCGTGGGACAGAGGGGCCAGGCTCATACCGCCGAAGCAGGTGGCTTGCAGCTCCATCCGGCGGTTCAGGTCGAGTCCCTTCGGAGTATCCCACCCACCGGCGTCGTACTGCGCGCGGTCCGAGGCTTTGAGCATGCCGGTGAGCCATTGGATGTGGTGGCCGTACTCGTGGGCGAGCTGGCCCAGGTACTTGCCGGGATGGTTCGGGTTGTTCGGGTTGCGTTCCGCGGCGTAGGCGTTGGCGGTCCAGTAGATGCCGCCCTGGCAGTAGCGCGCGGTGGAGTCCGGGCGGACGGTGCCGCACGGGTACTGCATCTGCTCGGTGACGATGTGCAGCTCAACTGGTTGGTAAGGCAGGTTGGCCGCGGCCAGGGCGGGCTTCCACATGCTCTCGATGCACGGGAGGGCGGCGCGCAGGAAGCGGTCCTGGCCCGCCGGGGAGTAGTCCATGGCCGGGAGCGGGCAGCCGCTGATGTTGTTCGCGCCGAAGTTCGGCTTCAGGAACGGGTGGTCGGCCAGGGTGTAGACGGCCTTCGGGCCCACCGGGGTCGCTTCGCTGGAGGGCGTGCGGGAACCCGACGGGCGGGACGACGGGCTCGTCGTGGTCGTCGTCGTGGCCTCGGTCGTCGTCGTGCCGGCGTAGGTGGGGCTGTAGGTCGTGTAGTTCGAGTAGCCCGCGTCCTTGACGTTGCTGTTCAGGGTGGCCGCGAAGACGCCGACGGCGCCCAGGCCGAGGACCACGACGCCGCCGATGATCAGGGCGATGATCGGGCCGTTGCTCTTGCGGCGGGATGGCGGCATGACCGGGTACGGCGCGTAACCACCGGGAGGCGCGCCCCAGGAGGGCTGCGGCGGTGGCATGACCGGGCCCGGTGGGGGCGGCGGGCCGTACTGGCCGTAGTGCGGCGGCGGAGGGCCCTGTGGGGGCATTCCGTACTGCGGTGGTGGTGGGCCTGGTGGCGGACGCTGCCCCAGTGGTGCGGGCATCGGCGGTGGGCCGACCGGGCGTGGCGGTGGCCAGTTGCCCGGTGGCGGAGGTTGCGTCATCGCCTGAGGTCCCCCCATTGGTGAGCCAGGGTCGGGTACGAGCATATGCGGAGCGAGATCGCGCGTCCCCCGACCGGGCTAACGCGTCCCGTCCACGTTCTTGAGACGCGCGGGGCGGGGGATCGGTTCATGCGACGTCGGCTGAGCTGGCGGCCCAGGTGTTGCATGCCTTGATGTCGTTCTGCTTGTGGCCGTGCATCACCCAACGGTCGTTGTTGGGCGCGCTGCCGTGATCTGCCGGCGTGCGGTCGTAGTCACCGCGGGTGCCCGCGTCCTGCAGACCGGTGTTCACGACGTCCATCGGGATGACGCCCTTGTGCGAGAACGGAGCGAGCGTCATGCCGCCGAAGCAGGTGGCCTGCAGTTCCTTGCGGCGGTTGAGCTCCAGGCCCTTGGCCGTGTCGAAGCCGCCGGCGTCGTACTGGGCCTGGCTCGCGGCCTTCAGGAAGCCCGCCAGCCACTGGACGTGGTGGCCGTACTCGTGGCTGAGCTGGCCGAGGTAGACGCCGGGGTGCCGGGTGCCGCCCTGCTCGTTCGCGTAGAAGCCCGCGGGCCAGTAGATACCGCCTTGGCAGTAGCGCGCGGTGGCGTCGGTGCGGACGGTGCCGCACGGATACTGCATGGTTTCGGTGACGAGGTGCAGCTCAACTGGTTGATAAGGAAGGTTGGCGGCCTTCATCGCGGGCTGCCAGGCCTTCTCGATGCACGGCAGCGCGGCGGACAGGAACGTCTCCTCGCCGGCCGGGTCGTAGCGCATCGGCGGCAACGGGCACGCGGCGAAGTCGTTCGCGCCGACGCCGGTGCTGAAGATCGGGTGGTCGGCGAGCTTGTAGACCGCCTTCGGGCCCGGCGGGGTCGTCGGCGTGGAGGACGACGTCCGCGTCGACGAGGTGCGGGTGGACGCCGTCGTCGTCGTGGTGGTCGTGGCCTCGGTGGTGGTTGTGTAGTTGAAGGTCGGGCTGTAGGTCGTGTAGTTCGAGTAGCCCGTGTCCTTCACCTTGTGGTTGAAGCTGGCCGCGAACACGCCGACCGCGCCGAGGCCGAGGATCACCACGCCGCCGAGCACCAGCGCCAGGACCGGGCCGCTGCTGCTCTTCCGGCGCGGCGGCATCATCGGGTACGGCGCGAAGCCCGGCTGCGGCTGGTGGCCCCAGGTCGGCCGCGGCGGCGGCATCACGGGACGCGGCGGTGGCAGGGGAGCGCGGCCGGGAGGCGGGCCGTAGGGCGGTGGGCCCATCGGAGGCCGCGGCGGGCCGGCGGGCGGAGGGCCGTACGGCGGCGGGCCTTGCGGCGGCGGGCCTTGCGGGCGGGCGCCGGGCGGCGGGCCTTGAACAGGGCGGGGAGGGATCGGCGGGCCGTACGGCCGTGCCGCGGGCACGGGTGGTGGGCCTACCGGGCGTGGCGGCGGCCAGTTGCCCGGTGGCGGTGGTTGCGTCATCGCCGAAAATCCCCCAGATGGCGTCTGTTCGAAAGTCCGCCGGAGCATATGAGGACTCCGCTATTGTCCGCAGCCGTGTTGAAGAACTGGGGAGTGACGATCTTCGCCGCCGCAGCGATGTCCGGATTGCTGACCGGAATCCCGGCCGTCGGCGCGCTCGCGCAGCCGCTTCCCGGGACGGTCAGCACCGAGGTGCGGATGAAGCTGGAGCGCGACTCCAGGCTGACCATCACCGAGACCGTCCACGTGCCGGACGGCAAGACGGTCAAGCGGACCGTCCCCTTGCGACTCGCGGTGGGCAACGACCTGGAGCGCCAGTACCAGGTCACCGACGCCCGCGTCGAGGGCAAGGGCAGTGCGTCGGTCAGCAGTGACCAGTTCACCACCACGTTCGAGGGCGGCCAGGCGACGCTGACCTACACGGTCGTCGGCGCGGTCGCCCCGGTCGGTGACGCGCTGGAGGTCCGCTGGCAGGTCGCGGGCGGCTGGGACACCGAGCTGGACAAGGTCGCGGTCACGTTCTCCGCACCGGACTCGCCGACTTCGGTCAACTGCCTCGCGGGCCCGGTCGGGTCGTCGCAGCCGTGCACGAGCGCGGATCTCGCGGACGGCAAGGGCGTGCGGGCGCAGGAGATCAAGCTCGGCGCCGGCGAACGCGTGGATGTCGCGATCGGACTGTCCGCCGGTGTCGTGCCGCCCAACGCGGTCGTGGTCGAGCAGTCCGGACTGGCCGCCGCGTTCGCGCTGACCCCGGTGAGCGGGATCGCGCTCGGCGGGCTGCTGGTGTTGCTGCTCGGCGGTGTCGCGCTGCTCTGGTACCTGCGCGGCCGGGACGTCGCGGCGCTCTCCAGCGAGGTCGGCGCGGTGTCCGTGCTGGTCCGCGACCAGGGCGGCCGGGTCGCGTTCGCCTCGCCGGACGGGGTGCTGCCCGGTCAGGTCGGCACCGTCGTCGACGAGCACGTGGACGTCGTCGACGTGACCGCCACGGTGATCGACCTCGCCGTCCGCAACTACCTCTGGATCGCCGAGACCGAGGGCCACGACTGGCAGATCGTGCGCCGCAACCCCGTCGACGCCTCGCTGTCCGGGTACGAGAAAGCCGTCTACGAAGCTCTTCTGCCGCAGGGTGTCGAGGCCGTGACGGTGTCCGAGCTGCGCGGGCGTCAGGTCGACCTGGCGCGGGTCCGCGACGAGCTGTACGCGGACGTCGTCGAGAAGCGCTGGTTCGTGCGCCGCCCGGACGCCGAGCGCAGTCTGTTCTGGTGGGTCGGCATCGGCATCGCGGTGCTCGGTGTGGTCGCCACGGTCGTGCTGGCGCTGACGATCGGCAACGCGCTGTTCGGCCTCGCGGTCGCCGTGGGTGGGGTCGCGCTGGCGTTCGGCGCCCGGTCGATGCCCGCCCGCACCAAGCGCGGCAGCGAGCTGCTGGAGCACGTCCGCGGTCTGCGCGGGTACCTCCACGGGGTGACGCCGCAGGACGTGCCGGAGGACGACCGCGAGCTCGTGTTCTCCCGGTCGCTGCCGTACGCGGTGGTGCTCGGCGAGACCGAGCGCTGGCTCACCACGTTCGGTCAGCAGGACCTCTATTGGTACGGAAATGCGTCCGACTTCCGGCGCAGCTTCCCCGCGTTCCTGGGGGCGCTGGACGGCGTGCTCGCCCAGGCGGGCCACCTTCGATCGCTCCGGACGCCGAACCCGTAGGCTGGCGGGCATGGCCTCACCCGAACTGCACAGGTTCACGCTGCCCAACGGCCTGCGGGTGGTGCTCGCCCCCGACGCCAGCGCACCGGTCGTCGGCGTCAGCGTGCACTACGACGTCGGCTTCCGCTCCGAGCCGGAGGGGCGCACCGGTTTCGCGCACCTCTTCGAGCACCTCATGTTCCAGGGCAGCGAGAGCCTGGAGAAGCTGGCGCACTTCCGACATGTGCAGTCGTCGGGCGGCACGTTCAACGGGTCGACGCACCCGGACTACACCGACTACTACCAGGTGCTGCCCTCGGCGGCGCTCGAGCGGGCGCTGTTCCTCGAGGCCGACCGCATGCGCGCGCCGAAGATCACCGAGGAGAACCTCCGCAACCAGATCGACGTGGTGAAGGAGGAGATCCGGCTCAACGTGCTGAACCGCCCGTACGGCGGGTTCCCCTGGATCCTGCTGCCCGCGGTGCTGTTCAAGACGTTCGCCAACGCGCACAACGGCTACGGCGACTTCGTCGACCTGGAGAGCGCCACGGTCGACAACTGCGCGGAGTTCTTCGACACGTACTACTCGCCGGCCAACGCGGTGCTGACGGTCGCGGGCGACCTCGACGTCGAGATCGCGAAGGCGTTGGTGGAGAAGCACTTCGGCGACGTGCCCGCGCGGCCGAAGCCGGAGCGCCCCTCGTTCGCCGAGCCGGCCCCGCAGGGCGAGGTGCGGCACGAGCACGGCGACGCGCTGGCCCCGCTGCCCGCGATCGCGATCGGCTACCGCGTGCCGGACCCGGTCACCGACATCGACGGCTACCTCGCGTACCTGGTGCTGGCCGGCGTGCTGACCGACGGCGACAGCTCGCGCCTGCAGCAGCGGCTGGTGCACCGCGAGGGCATCGTGATCGACCTGAACGCGGGCTGCGGCCTGTTCGGGCCGCTCGAAGCCCGCGACCCGGACACGTTCAGCATCACCGCGATCCACACCCCCGAGGTCTCCCACGAGCAGGTCGTCGCGGCCATCGACGAGGAGCTGCAGAAGCTCGCGCAGGAGCCGCCGTCGGCCGAGGAGCTCGCGAAGGTCACCGCTCGCTGGGCGTCGACCATGCACAAGGAGCACGACCGGCTCACGAACCGCACGCTGGGCCTCGGCTCGGCGGAGCTGCTGTTCGGCCGCGCCGAGCTGATCTACGAACTGCCTGAGCGGATCGCCTCGGTGACCGTGGACGAGGTGTCCGCCGCGGCTAAGGCGCTGCGTCCGGACGCTCGCGCCCTTCTTCTCGTCAAGCCCACCGGAGGAGCCCAGTGACCGCGTCCACTTCTGCGGCCAAGACCCACCGTTCCGCCGAGGAGATCGGTCGCACCGCCGTCGGCCCGCGTCCGTTGCCGGAGCTGGGCTTCCAGAAGGCCGCCGCAGATCTGTCCACTGTGGACACGACGCTGCCGAACGGCCTGCGCGTCATCGCGATCCGCCGCGCGACCGTGCCGATGGTCGAGGTGCGCCTGCGGGTTCCGTTCGCGGACCCGGCCACCTCCAGCGTCGGCTCGCACCACTCCGCTCAGGCCGAGGTGCTCGCGAACACCGTGCTGACCGGCACGGCGACCCGTTCCCGCGTGCAGATCGACACCGAGCTGGCGCTGGTCGGCGGCGAGCTCGACTCCGTGGTCGACCCGGAGCGCCTGAGCTTCACCGGCAACGCCCTGGCCACCGGTCTCGGCACCGTGCTGGACGTGCTGCGCGACGTGCTGACGTCCGCGTCGTACCCGGCCGAGGAGCTGGAGCGCGAGCAGGCCCGCCTGGTCGAGCGCATCGCTCTCGCCCGCTCGCAGCCGAGCGTCATCGCGCGCGAGGCCCTGCAGAAGCTGCTGTACGGCGACCACCCGTACGCCAAGGAGATGCCGGAGGCCGACGAGGTCGCCGCCGTCACCCGCGACGACGTGCTGGCGTTGCACCGCAAGGCGTTGCTGCCGCGCGGCTCGGTCATGGTGGTGGTCGGCGACGTCGACCCGTCCGAGGCCGTCGCCCAGATCGGTGAGGCGCTCGGCGCGTGGCAGGGCGAGGGCGAGGCCGTCCAGCTGCCGCCGCTGCCCGCCGTCTCCGGTGGCGACGTGCTGCTGGTGCACCGCGCCGGTGCCGTGCAGTCGC
The DNA here is from genome assembly GCF_040611995.1 of Lentzea sp. NPDC006480. Classification (NCBI taxonomy): domain Bacteria; kingdom Bacillati; phylum Actinomycetota; class Actinomycetes; order Pseudonocardiales; family Pseudonocardiaceae; genus Lentzea; species Lentzea sp. NPDC006480. The sequence goes on along the minus strand of NZ_JBEXPJ010000012.1, from coordinate 55,558 downwards.
AGATCCGTCTTGCGGCACAGGCAATTCCGCGCACGGACCCGCGTTACCCGGCGCTGCAGCTCGCGAACCTGGTCTACGGCGGGTTCTTCTCCTCGCGGCTGGTCGAGAACATCCGCGAGGACAAGGGCTACACCTACAGCGCTCGTTCGCACCCCGAGTTCACGATCCACGGCGCGACTCTGCTGATCGACGCGGACACGGCCTCGGACGTGACGGCGGCGGCGTTGCTGGAGACCCGCTACGAACTGGCGCGGCTCGGCATGGTCCCGCCGTCCGAGTCCGAAGTGGACGTTGCCCGCAGCTACGCCATCGGCACGCTGCTGACCACCACGTCGTCGCAGTCCGGGCTGGCCTCGTTCGTGGTGAACCTCGTCGGTCTCGGGCTCGGGATCGACTGGCTGATCGCGCACCCGCAGCGGCTGCAGGCCGTGACGCCGGAAGAGGTCGCCGCGGCGGCGCTGGAGTTCTTCGCTCCCGGCAACTTCACCGGTGTGCTGGTCGGCGACGCCGAGACGTTGAAGCCGAAGCTCTCGGCTCTGGGCGGGGTCTCGTTCCAGTGAGCTTCGATCTTGTCGGTCTGCCCGCGCTGTCGCGGTTCGCGATCGACCGGTGTGAGCCGTTGCGCGGTGACGAGGAGAAGCTCGCCGCGCTCTGGCCCAAGGCCCGGATGATCGTCGTCGACACGCGCGGGCGGACGCTGGTCGCGGATCGCGGTGCGCGGGTGGTTGACCGGCCCGCACTGGATTTCGGCGACCAGCCGCCCGTGAACGCCGTCCTGCTGGGAGAGCAGGACGGCGTGGCGTACTTCGCGGTGCTGATGCCGGCCGAGGACGGGGACGAGGTCCCCGCCTCCCGTGCCTGGGGTCCGCCGGAGCTGACGGACGAGCCGCAGTGGCTGGACCTGCGGCAGGCCGGGGCCACTTTGGACGACATGTCCGCGGGGTTGTTCACGACCGCGGCGGCGTTGTTCCAGTGGCACCGGCTTGGCAAGTACTGCGCGAAGTGCGGTGCCCGGACCGTGCTGGAGAAGTCCGGGTGGACCTCCGTCTGTTCGGGGTGCGGGCGCGAGGAGTACCCGCGCACCGACTCCGCGGTGATCTGTCTCGTGCACGACGGCGCGGACCAGGTGCTCGTCGCTCGCGGTCCGGAGTGGCCGGAGGGTCGCTTCTCCGTGCTGGCCGGCTTCGTCGAGGCGGGCGAGTCGTTGGAAGCCTGTGTGGCGCGGGAGATCTTCGAGGAGGTCGGGGTGTCCGTGCGGGACATCCGGTACCTCGGGTCGCAGCCGTGGCCGTTCCCGCGGTCGTTGATGATCGGGTTCGAGGCCGTGGCGGATCCCGCGGAGCCGTTGCGGCTGGCCGACGGGGAGATCGCCGAGGCCAAGTGGGTCTCCAGGGCCGATGTGCGCCAGGCGATCGAGGTGCCGGGGAGTGTTCCGGGGCTCGGGCTCGCCGGCGGTGCGTCGATCGCGTTCCGGATGCTGCAGAGCTGGGCGGCCAGCTGACCGAATTGCGCTGAACGGCCTCTTCCGGTGTGGTCTAGTTGGACAGATCACACCCATTCTGAGGGGGCTGGATGAGCAACCCGGAGCTTGAAGCGCGCAACGCGGCGTTGCGCGGCCAGGTGGACACGATGCTGGCGAACCTGGAACGGCAGACCGCACAGCTGAAGCAAGCCCAGGCCGAGGCGATGTCCAAGACCGGGCGGGCGACCTCCCAGGACGGCCTGGTCGAGGTCACGGTCAACGCCGGTGGCATCGTCACCGGGGTCACCTTCGCGCCGGCCGCGTTCGAGCGCAGCACGCCCGAGAAGCTGGGCCAGAGCGTCGTGGCGACGATCCAGCGCGCCGCCCTCAACGCGCGCGAGCAGGCAGACGCCGTGCTCGCCCCGTACCAGGAGGGCATTCCCGACCTGCCCGACCTGTTCCCGGGCATGCCGTCCATCAAGGACCTCATCCCGGCTCCGCCGCCGATCGTGCCGCCGACACCGCAGCAGCACAACGAGGACGAGCCGCCGGAGTCCTTCATGGACCGTCGCGGGAGCCAGTGGTGACCGGCTTCGAGGTAGATCCCACGGCACTGCGCGCGGCCTCGCCGAAGTTCTCGGCGGCGGGCGACAAGCTGCAGACCGCGTGGGAGGCGCTGCGCGGCGTGCTCGACGCCAACAACGGCTGCTGGGGCGGCGACGACGCGGGCAAGCAGTTCCAGCAGTCGTACCTGCCGCTCGCCGACCAGGCGCGCCAGGCGTTTCCGGTGCTCACCGAGGGCATCCACTCGATCCGCACCGGCCTGGACGCCTCCGCGGACACCTGGGAGGCCGCGGACAAGGGCGGCGCCCAGTCGTTGGGAGGTAAGTGAGTCGTGGGCATCGAGATTCCGGGCGCTGTTCAGTGGCTCACGCCGATCGTGGTGGGCGCGGACTGGCCGGAGGGCGACGAGACCAAGCTGCGCGCCATGAGGGACGCGTGGCAGGCGGCCTCGAAGGCGGTCGAAGAGGTGCTCGGCGACGGCAACGGCGCGTCGTCGGCCGCGCTGGGCTGCATGAGCGGGCAGACCGCGGAGAAGTTCAAGGAGTACTGGCAGAAGTACACGGAAGGCGACGCCTACCTCGTCAACCTGCAGCAGATCTGCGCGGACCTGGTGCAAGGCTGTGACAGCGCCGCGCTGGGCATCGAGTACACGAAGCTCAGCATCATCGCCGCGCTGATCATCCTGGCGGCGCAGATCGCCGCGATGATCGCCTCGGCGGTGGCCACGTTCGGCGCGTCGACCGCCGGTATCCCGATCGCGCAGGCCGCCACTCAGATCACCGTCCGGATGGTCTTCCAGCAGCTGGTCAGGCAGATCATCATCAACGTGGCGATCAACGTCGGCGTCGACGCGGCCATCCAGACCCTCCAGTTCGCCACCGGCGAGCGGAAGTCGTGGGACGTCAGCAAGACCGTGGACGCGGGCATCGCGGGCGTCGCCGCCGGTGTCGCGTCGGGAGCGGTCGGCGTCGCGAGCCCGCTCGGCGGCGCCAGCAAGAACTTCGTCCAGGCCGCCGCGACCGGTGCGGTGGAAGGCGCTGCTTCCGGTGCGCTGGGCAACGTGCTCAACAACGTCGCGCACGGCAAGGTCAGCGGGGAGGACTTCCTCAGCGCGGCCGTGTCCGGCGCCACCTCAGGCAGCGTCGGTGGTGCGATCGGCGGGATGCAGACCCGCCACGAGGGGCTCTCCCAGACCTGGGAGACCGGGACGTCTCCGGACGGCCAGTACACAGCGGGCGCGAACACCCAGGGGCACGGCTTCCAGACGCCTGACGGGTCGATCGTCCGCGCCAACACCGACACCAACCCGTACGAGGGAGGCTGGCGCTCGGACAACGCCGGCAAGTACATCCCCAGCGACGGCGGTCCGAACAACGTCAACGATCCCGAGGACAGCGACTACCAGGTCAAGTCCTCGGCGAACCCGCCGCGGATGGTGGGCCGGCTCGATCTGCCGGACCCACCACCCAGGAAGTAGCTAACGCCAGGGCTGCCAGCCGGGGATCGGGGCGTGATCCGCGCGGATCTCGCCCCAGTCCGGGCTCGCCGGCGGCAGAACGTGGTGCTCCGCGACGCGCATGCGTTCGCGCACCCGCCACCAGTCGGCCAGCAACCCCGTGGTCAGCGCCGCCGTGATGAGGATGCCGACCCAGAAGCGCGGGCCGATGCTCAGGAACGACCACGCGAAGTTCGCCGCGACGGATGCGGCGAGCAGCCGCCACCCGATGCCCGCGGTCGTGTAGTTGCCCCGCCGGTTCGCGGTCGTCTGGCGCACCGCCCACGAGCGCAACTTCCGCCATTCCTCATACGACATCGAGGTCGGCTGCGTCGGCGTGCCCTGCCGCGACCTGATCAGCTCCGCTAGCTCACCAGGCCGCGTCGCGGGCAGGATCCACTGCTGCGGTCGTGCGACCAGGCGCAGCATCGGGCTGTTGCCGACCGGCATCCTGATCCCACCGGGAACCGGCCACGCGTGCAGGTCAGGAGAGGTGCCTGGCTGGATCAGCGTGAGGTCGCCGAGCCACATCGCCCGCGGGTGGACACCACCGTCGTGCGACTTGTTCAGCTTGTGCACCAGGCGATCCCGCTGCACGTACAGCGATGCCCCGTCGCGCAGTGGCACGCGCACCTCGACGTTGCGGCCGAGGTGGGCGCCCAGCCGGAACATCCGGCCGCCCAGGTACCCCAGCAGTGGACACAACACCAGCAACACCGGGATCCAGACGTAGCCGCCCTTGCCGATCAACCAGAGCACGCTCACCGGCACCGGCAGCAGCGCGACCCGGCCCCAGGTCCGGGGCACGTTCCGGTTCAGCACCCACACCACGCCCGCGACAGCCGCGAACACAGGCGCGATCCACGGCACGCCAGGTGTGGTGAGCAGTGCGATCGCGGGCAGCGCAACGGTTCCCGCCAACGCGAGCGTCGCGCCGACCAGCCACCGCATCGCGAGAGGCGGCCCGGTGAGCTCCACGGCGGGGCCCTGGACCGGTGTGGTGCGCTCGCCCACGGGCGGTGGCGCTGCACCGGCTTCACCACCGTTGTCCGTGACGACAGCTGTCGAGTGGACGTCGGGCAGACCTGAAACCCGTGATCGCACAAGGGCGACGAACCTCTCCGGCTCCTCAACCGGCAGGACCTGCTCGCCCTTCGTGGTTCGCAGCACCACGACATCGCCTTCGGGCACGGACAGGCCGCGGCCGTCGGTCAGCGTGATCCACGGCGCCTCGCCCGGTACCGCGGCTCTCGTGCTGATACCGAGCAGGTCGTTGAACCCGTACGACACCTTCGTCGGTCCGCTGGACGCCATCCGCCCGCCGCCGGACAGCGCGGTGATCTCGAGGCCGTTCGCGGTGACCTCGACCGCGTCGTTGTACCAGCTGGGCTTGGGGTCGGCGCGGAACTCGAACAGCACCTTGTTCGGCGCGCGTTTCGAGACCAGGTGCGCGAGGTAGGTCGCGACGAACGGGACGCCGAGCAGGATCGGCATGTTGACCGCGGGCGACTTGCTGCCCACGACGATCACGGCGGTGATCGCGACGACGGCCGACCCGCCCAGCGCGACGAGGGGCCAGTGGTGCGGTTTCACGGCCCTCATGATGGCAGTGGACGGTCGTCGACGACGTTCTTCATGACCAGTGTCGACCTCATCCGCTGCACACCGGGCAGCTTCACCAGCTCCTCGTCGTAGAGCTGTTGGTAGGCGGCGAGGTCTGTGGTGGCGATGCGCAGGAGGTAGTCCGGCTCGCCGAAGAGTCGTTGTGCCTGCAGGACGTTCGGGATGGCGGCGACGGCTCGTTCGAAGTCGGCGACGGTGCTCTCGTTCTCCCAGTGGACGGTGGCGAAGACGAGGGCCTCGAAGTTCAGGCCGACCGCTGCCGGGTCCACCACGGCTCGGTAGCCGCGGATCGCGCCATCGCGTTCCAGGTCGCGCAGGCGGCGGTGGCACGGGGAGATGCTCAGGTTCACCCGCGCGGCCAGGTCGGTGACAGTCAGGCGGCCGTCCTGCTGCAGCTCGGCAAGAATCTGTCGGTCCACGGCGTCCATGGGGTCATTCTTCCCCCAAAAGCGGCTTCTGCGGGGTAAAGACGGAAACACCTTTGGGGCGTTGCTTCCTAGTCTTTCGGGTGTGGAACTGAGCACGGTGGTGGCGTTTCTGGCGATGGACCTGTTGCTGGTCCTCACGCCCGGCGCGGACTGGGCCTACGCGATCGCGGCGGGGTTGCGCGGCCGGTTCGTGCTGCCCGCAGTGGCCGGGCTGGTGGCCGGGTACGCGGGCTACACGGTGCTCGCGGTGGCCGGGCTCGTGGTCGTCGTGGCGAGCTCGAAGGGGCTGCTCACCGCGTTGACCGTGGCTGGAGCCGCGTACCTGGTGTGGCTGGGGTTCGGGGTGCTGGCGCGTCCCGCGAGTCCTGGTGCGGCCGAGGAGCTGGCGGCCTCACCGGGACGGGTGGTGCTCAAGGGGGTGGGGATCAGCGGATTGAACCCCAAAGCGATGTTGATGTTCGTGTCGTTGTTCCCGCAGTTCATCGACCCGAGTGCGGGCTGGCCGGTGGCTGCGCAGACCGCCTTGCTCGGGGCGTTGCACATGGGGTTGTGCGGGGTGGTCTACCTGGCGGTCGGGGTGTTCGCGAAGGCCGTGCTGACCACCCGGCCGGGGGTGGCTCGGGTGGTGTCGCGGGTCAGCGGGGCGATGATGATCGGCATCGGTGGGGTGTTGCTCGTGGAGCGGATGGTCGGGTGAGTGCGTGGACGTGCGGGAGCGGATTCAGAGCAGTTTCGACCGGCAGGGGTTGATGGCTCACCTCGGTGCGCGGCTCGGGGAGGTCGTACCTGGACGGGTGCACGTCCTGTTGCCCGCGCGGGCCGAGGTGACGCAGCAGAACGGGTACTTCCACGCCGGGGCCACCAGCGCGATCGCCGACAGCGCCGGTGGGTACGCGGCGTTCACGGTGTTCGACGCGGACACCTCGGTGCTGACGGTCGAGTTCAAGATCAACCTGTTGGCGCCCGCGATGGGGAAGTACGTCGAGGCGGTGGGGACGGTGCTGAAGCCCGGGCGGACGTTGACCGTGTGCCGCCTCGACGTGTTCGCGGTGCAGGGGGAAGAGCGGAAGCTGGTCGCCGCCGGCCAGCAGACGCTCATCCAGGTCGACGCTCGGCCCGACCGGTGATCCAGTCCGCGTAGCTGTGCCAACCGACCTCGGGGAACTCGGCGTGCAGGGCCGGGATGTCGAGCTCCAGGCCGGTTTCGGTGAAGTAGCGGAACATCGCGGCCAGGTCCGGGGAGTAGGTCTCGGCCTGGGCGAGCGATAACTCGATGAACTCGGTGCCGCGGATCGCGGCCATTTCGGGACCGGTCAGCCGGTCGCTGGCGATGTCGACGCGCCGGTTGCGGAAGCGGGCCGGTTGTTCGAAGGCCAGCGCGGCCATGGCGGCGATGTCTTCCGGGGCGATGAGGTGCAGCTTCAGGATTGGCGGGATCGGTAGTGCGACTGGGCCTTCGCGGCCCATGAAGGCGGCCGGGCCGAGCACTGTCCAGTGTGGATGGTTGACGGCCAGATGCCGTTCGATTTCGGCTTTGGTGTCGAAGTGCGGGATTCCGGTGTGGCGATCGGCGTTGGTGGCCGAGGTGAAGACGACGTGCGGGACGTGCCGGGCGGCGTCGACGGCGGCTTTGCCCTGAGCTGCTTCGGACGGGCCGCTGAGCGGTGTCATGAGGAAGAGACCGTCGACGTCGGCGAAGGCTTGTTCGAGCGTGGCCGGGTGGTCGAAGTCGCCGTGGACGTCGTTGGGGTGCTTGGGGTTCCGGGTGACGCGGCGGACTTCGTGGCCGCGTTCGGTCAGGAGCCGGGCGACCGCGCCGCCCTGGGTGCCGGTCGCGCCGGTCACTGCGATTTTCACGTGGTGATCCTGGAGATGTAGCCGTCTGGGCGGATGGTGGCCTCCGCGCCGTCGATCGCGATGCTGGTGCCCTTGCCGTCGGAGAGGTCGAGGCCGGGGACGAACGTGCCGGCGAGCGGGTGGTCGGAGCCGGTGTCGTAGCGGATGTCGGTGCCCTGGACCATGGCGGAGACGCGCTCCTTGACCTGCGGGAGGTCGAGGAGGTCGCTGAAGAGCGAGTAGAGCTCGCGCGTGTGCGGGTCCGGGCGGGTCAGGGCCACCTGGGCCATGGTGTTGTGCAGCACGCGGGCCGCGACCGGGTGGCGTTCGGTGGTGTAGGTGTCGATCAGGCCGGAGTCGCCGGTGGCGAGCTTCCAGCCCAGGTTGAGCACGTCCTGCAGGCCCAGGTTGAGGCCCTGGCCGCCGAACGGGGAGTGGATGTGGGCCGCGTCGCCCGCGAGCAGGACGTTGCCGCGGCGGTAGGTGCCGGCCTGGCGGGTGTTGTCGGTCCAGATCGTGGCGGTGTGGACGGCGGAGATGCGCACGTCCAGGCCGCTGACCCGGCGAAGGGCGGCTTCGAGGATCTCGGGCGTCGCCTCGCGGTCGGCGGGCGGGCCGTCGAACTCGAGGATCATGACGCGGCCCTTGAGCGGGCCGGACGCGAAGACGCCGGTGGGGGTGCGGTGCCAGCCGCGCGGGAGTTCGCCGTCCAGGTCGACGACGGCCTGGTAGCCGGTCAGCGTCGGGTCGGTGCCCGGGAAGTCGAAGCCGGCGAGCTTGCGGACGGTGCTGCGGCCGCCGTCGCAGCCGACCACGTAGTCGGTGCCGAGGTCCAGGGAGCTCACCTCGACGCCGCGGCGGATCTCGACGCCGAGCTCCAGCGCGCGGGCTTCGAGGATTCGTTCGAGTGCTTGCTGCGTCAGCATGACGATCGGCAGACCGTCCAGTTTGAACATTCCGGCGAAGTGGCCGGTGGAGCCGTTGGGGCGCCAGGCGAGGCCTTGTGCTTCGGCTTCGCTCGCGGCGTCGATCGCGGGACCGAAGCCGCGCATGGCGAGCATCTGGTAGGTGCGGCCGCTGATCATCTGGGCCTTGATGGTGTCGGCCTGGGTGGTGAGGCGTTCGAGCACGGTGGTGCGGACGCCTTGGAGGGCGAGTTCGGTGGCGAGCAGGAGGCCGACCGGGCCCGCGCCGACGACGGTGACGTTCCCAGAGATTTTCATGCTCAACATTTGAGCGTGAAAACGTCGCGGCGTCAAATCTGATTTAGGATGGGGAGGTGACCGAGCCGATCTTCTCGTGGCTGTACGTGCAGCAGGGCGTCGATGCCGTGAAGGCCGCGATGGGGCGGCGGATGGAGGCGGAGGCCGGGTGCTCGTTGCTGGAGCACGTGGCGCTCTACCAGCTGTTCCGCAACGGCGGACGGCTGCAGATGTCCGAGCTCGTGGAGCTGCTCGACGTCAGCCCGTCCGGCATCACGCGGCTGGTCGAGCGGCTGGTCAAGCGCGGATGGGTCACGCGCGAGCAGCCACCGGACAACCGGCGGCTGGTCTACGCGGTGCTGACTTCTGCCGGCGAGGAGGCGTGCCGGGGCGTCACCGCGCGGGTGTACCGGGCGTCGGTCGCCGAGGAGTTCACCGGCCTGCTGAACGAGCGCGACCTCGCTGACCTGCGCCGGATCGGGCGCAAGCTGATGGAGGGGCACGGGCGGTGGGACGTGAAGAGGTTCGCGCCGTCAGAGGAGTGACGGCAGGACGTGCTCCTCGGTGACCATCAGGCCCGTGGTGGCCATGGTCTCGGCCAGGTGAGGATCCCAGCTCGCGGCTTCCGGCCTGGTGTTCAGAGTGGGCAGCTCGACACCGCGGGCGATCAGCGTGGCGACGGCCTCGCGGTAGTCGGCGGCGGACATCCGCCACGCGGATCCGCCGGTGTGAGCCAGGATCTCGTTCGTCGTGCGGATGCCTTCTGGCGTGAAGTCGTTGTGGCAGTGCACGATCTTGCCGTCGAGGTGGTGCTCGGCCTGCGGGGTCAGGCCGTTCGGAAGCACCATCAACGGCCCGGGCACGCCTGATTCGAGCAGGCGAGGGCTGCGCACGACGGTGATCTCCCGCGCTTCCAAGGTGTCGTTGAGGGTCAGGTAGCCCTGCGAGGTCAGCACCGGGTTGCGGTAGGCGTCGGGGAGGACGCCCGCGCCTTCCCAGTCGGTGCCCATGAGCTGCAGTGCTTTGTGGACGATCCGGGTCAGCGGCCGGCCGTCGTCCAAGTCGTTGCCCGCCAAGGCGAAGCGGGTCGTCCAGCGTCCTGGCTGGAGCCGCGCGAGGATCGCTGCGGCCTGGTTCGCGATCATCGGCAACGCGGGCTGCGGGATCTTGCCGTACCTGCGGACGTGCTCGATCCACTCGGCGGCCCACGGAGCTTGCAGCAACCCGTGCTCGCGCAACGCGAACTTCAGCACGGCGTCCGCGGTCGAGGCTTCCTCGTTCGTCGACATGCCGACCGGCCGGCCGTGCACGGACTCCAGCACCTCGGGCAACGTGCTGCCGTGGGCGCGGAGGTGTTCGTCCAGGCGCGCCAACGAGATCTGCCGGCGGGCCGGGTGTGCGATCGGCTTGCGCAGCAGTTCACCGAGGGCCGTGGCGGTGTTTTCGTCCTCGACGCGGAAGCTGAACGCCGAGCGGCCGCCGCCCTCCATCGTCTCGCGGGCGAGGCGCCAGAACTCGGCCAGCTCGGGGCGGTCGTGCTCGATCACGAGGCCAAACATAGGCCTTGACACGCGCAGGGCGTGAGCGGACCGTACCTAACCATGAGCGCCGTACCTAATCGCGATAGGCAAGCCGAACGGCGAGAGGCCACCCGAAGAGAGATAGTCGACGCCGCGTGGGAGATCGCGCGCCGCGACGGGCTGGCCGCTGTCACGTTGCGCGAGGTCGCGGCCATGATCGGGATGCGCTCACCGTCGCTGTACTCGCACTTCGACTCCAAGAACGCGATCTACGACGCGATGTTCGGCCAAGCGTGGACGCTCTTCCTGGCCGAGATGAAGGAGAACCTCGCGCTGCTGCCGGAGGCACCGCGCGAGGCGGTCCTGACGATCGCCGAGCAGTTCTACGCCTTTTCGCTCGTCAACGTCGCGCGCTACCAGCTGATGAACCAGCACGCCATCCCCGGCTTCACGCCTTCCGAAGCCTCCTACGCGCCGTCGTTGGAGGTGATGGGCCTGCTGCAGGACACGTTCCACCGGCTCGGCATCACCGACGGCGCCGACATCGACCTCTTCCTGGCGCTCGGCGGTGGGCTGCTCGACCGGCAGCTCGCGAACGAGCCCGGTGGCGACCGCTGGCTCCGTCAGCTGCCACGCGTGATCGACATGTTCGCCGACGACATCGGCCTGCCCGGACCTCCGCTGAGGAGCACACGATGACTGCCGCACTCGACACCAGACCCAGAACGTCCGCCCTCGACCGCGACACCGCGATGGAGCTCGCCAGGACCGAGTACGAACGGGTCGTGGCGCTGTTCGAAGGACTCAGTGCGCAGGACTGGGCCAAGCCCACGGACTGCCCGGAGTGGGACGTGCGCGAGATGGCCGCGCACATGCTCGGCATGGCGGAGATGTCCGCCTCGATCCGCGAGAGCGTGCGCCAGGTCAAGGCCGCGGAGAAGGCCGCCGGGGTGTTCATCGACGCGCTGACGGCTCTTCAGGTGACTGAGCGCGCGGACATGTCCCCGGCCGCCATCGCCGCCCGCTTTGCCGCGGTCGCCTCTCGCGCGGTGAAGGGGCGCCGCCGCACGCCGTGGTTCGTGCGCAGGCAGAAGATGGGCGCCTCACAGGAGATCAACGGCCGAGACGAGACGTGGTCGCTCGGCTTCCTCATCGACGTGATCATGACTCGTGACCCGTGGATGCACCGCGTCGACATCTCGCGGGCGGCCGGGGTGCCGTTGGTGCTCACGGCGGACCACGACGGCGTGCTCGTCGACGACGTCGTCCGCGAGTGGGCGGCACGGCACGGTCAGCCGTTCACGCTGAGGCTGACCGGACCTGCGGGTGGCCGCTGGGGTTCTGGCGGGCCGCAGCTGGAGTTCGACGCGGTCGAGTTCTGCCGCGCGTTGTCCGGAAGGGGACACGCCGCTCTGCAGACTGAAGTACCGTTCTAAGTGATCATCTTCTCATCTGCGTCGCCGGGGCATCCTGGGCGGCCCGACTGGCGTGTAGGGGTCATGAAAAGAATTCGGCTGCTCGCCGCAGGGGTCACCGCGGCAGTCACGGCACTCCTCCTGGCGCCAATGCCCGCGCACGCGGACCCGCGGGCCGAGATCGCCCCCGATGCCCAAGCGGCGTTCGCCGTGTTCGACCGCAAGACCGGGCGCACCACGATCGCGTGGGACGAACACAAGCAGTTCCGTTCGGCGTCGGTCGTCAAGATCCTCATCGCGCTCGACTACCTGGAGAAGCGCGGCCCTGACGCCGAGATCCCGCCGGCCGACCTGGTGCGACTGGAGCCGATGCTGAGGTCGAGCGACGACGACGCGGCTTCGGAGCTCTGGGTCCAGGAGGGCTGGGAGAAGATCGTCGAACGCATGGTCGTGAAGCTGGGACTCGAGGACACCGCACCGCCGGTCAACGTCGGGTTCTGGGGCTACACGGCACTCAGCGCGGCCGACGTCGTCAAGATCTACCGCTATGTGCTCGACCAGGCACACCCGAAGTTCCGCGACTTCATCATGGGCAACCTGCACCAGGCGACGAAGTGCGCGACCGACGGCTTCGACCAGTCGTTCGGCCTGCCGAGCGTCGTGCACGGCGAGGTGGCCTACAAGCAGGGGTGGTCGCGGTTCGGTGACACGCCGCCCAGGCCGTGTGTCGAAAAGCCGAAGCCGCCGACCTACCCCGGTGTCGGCAAGGACGGTCCGGTGGGCGAGGGGCAGCGTTCGGCCGCCGACGTCGACCTGACGCGCCCGGCGATGCACACCACCGGCACCTACGGGCACGACGACCGCAAGATCATGGTCGTGCTGACGCTGGAGCCGGTGGGCACCACCTGGGACGTCTCCGCCGATCGGATCACCAGGCTCACGCACGCCGTGCGCTTGGCGGACCTCATCTTCGACTGATCCCGCGAACCATGAACGGCTCTTTCATGGACCTCAGGTCCGCGAAAGAGCCGTTCATGGCAGCTGTTCTAGGGGTCGATGCGGTCAAGGGCGGCGCCGTCCCAGGTGGTCTGGGTGCAGGCGACGCCGCGGCCGTTCTTCGGGCGCAGCACGTCGTAGATGTGCATGCGCGGGATCTTGTCGGACACGCCCCAGCCGCTCGGCCAGGTGATCACCCAGTCCATGTCGAGGTCGACCAGCAACCCCAGCATGCGCGCGATGGTCGGGTCGTCGAGCCGTTCGAACGCCTCGTCCAGCAGCACCAGGCGCAGCGGGTCGAACTCGTCGCTCACCGCGTCGTAGAAGCTCGCCGCCGCCGCGAACAGCGTCACGTAGGAGATCAGCCGGGTCTCGCCGGACGAGAGCTGGCGCAGCCGCCGTTCGCGCGGGTTGCCGTCCGGGCCGGTGTCCGCCACGGTCACGGTGAACTGGTGCCACGTCCGGTAGTCCAGCGCCCGCGACAGGATCTCCGCGTAGCCGCCGGAGTGCGTGTCGCGCTCGTTCTCGATCCGTTCGGTGAAGACCCGGCGCAGCGTGGCGTCCTGCTCGGGCGTGCGCTCACCGAACGGCAACCGCACCAGCGCAAGCGCTTGCCTGGTCGAGTCGTCGAGGGCGCTGGACGACTTCCAGGCCAGCTTGACGTGCACGCCCTGGCTGGAACGGGCCTGGCCGAGCACCTCGTTCATGCGCTTGGTCAGGTCCTCGGCGACGGTGATCTGACCGCGCAGCCACTCGGCCAGGTCGCGGATCAGGTAGTCGGCGAAGATGCCCTGGTACTGCTCGTCGAGGAACCCGCGCTGCTCGGCGAGCTTCGTGGTGACCTGGCGGGCGGCGACGGCGACGGGCTTCGCGCCCTCCTCGCCGGTCACCGTCACGGTGAGCAGGCCCGCGTGCTGCTCGGCGGCGATGTCGTGGCTGCCGGCGAGCGAGGTCTGCAGGGCCTGGAGCTTGGCGATCACGGTCGCCTCGGTGCCGCCTCGACGGTCGCCCGCCTCGGCGATGGCCTGGCGCACCGACGACTCTTCCGGGACTTCCTGGAACGCCGCGGCCAGCAAACCGGGAGCCTTCAGCGTGGCCTGGAAGTTCGCCGTTGCACGCTCAAGGCCCTCCTCGGACTCGGCGACCTGCGTGGAGTTGGTCTCCAGCAACGCTTCCAGCTTCGCGGCCTGCTCACGCGCCGTCGTGATGCTCTCGCGCACACCCTTGAGATCCTCGCGCATCTTCTTGCGCGACTTCTCCAGCTGCGTGAGCTGCTCGCTGATCTCCTTGGCCTCACCGCCGACCGCGTCGGTCAGTTCGGCCAGCGTCCCGGCCTGGGCCGCGTAGTCGATGCACCGGGCATCGGCGTCGGCCTCCGCGGTCTGCCGGTCCGCGACGGCCTCGTGGTAGCGGTGCGAGGCATCCGTGAGGTCGGAAATCGTGCCCTGACAACGCCTCTTCACCGCGTCGCCGAGCAGGTCGGCCGTCCGCTGGGCTTCCGACGCGGCCGCTTGGGCCTGTCGGAGAGCCTCGGTGTCGGAAGGCAGGCCGGCATCGCCTGCCTGGCGGGTCAGCTCGCTCCGAGCCGCTTCCAACCGTGCGTTGGCGTTCTCCAGTGCGTCACGCAGCTCGAACGTGCGCTGCTGCGACCGGGCCGCGGACTCCTCGGCGGCCTGCACCCGGCTGTGCTTCGCGATCAGCTCGCTGTCGCCGGGGAACGCCGCGACGTGCGCCTCCCACGTGGCGACGTGCTCGTGCGCGCGGGCCAGTTCGTCCTCGGCGGTGCCGAGCTGCGCGCGCAGCTCGGCGAGTTCTTCTTCCAGGGCGGCGATTCGGCGGCCACGGGCGGCTTCGCGCGCGCCCGCACCGATGAACTCGGCCTCGGGCTTGGTCCACTGGCCGGTCAGCACGCCCGCGCGCCAGTCACCGGTGGTCGTCATGTCGTCCAGCGACACCGCGCGCAGCAGGTCCGCGACGAGCGACTCCGGCACCGGCGACCCCTCGACCGCGGGCACCAGGAACTCGGCCAGCGACCGGCCGTCGACCGCTTCTCGTGGCACGGCGAGGACATCGTTCAGGTCACTGCCTTGAGGCGTCACCCAGGCGTCGAGCAGGCCGCTCGCCTGCAGTGCCGCCTCCAGCCCGGCGCGCTCGTCGTCGTTGAGCGACGGCGCGAAGTCCACGAGCCGGTAGAAGGGTGCGCCGACAGCGGTGTCGCGCGAGGCCGACGTGTACTGGCCCGGCACCGGCACCCGCTCGTTGCCCGACCGCAGGCCAACGAGTTCTTCGTCGAGCGTGTCGAGGCGGGTGCGCAGTTCGGTGCGCTGCTGGGTGAACGCGTGCGCCGCGTCGCGAGCCGCCTGCACCAACGGGCCGACCCACTCGCGTGCGGTGCTGCTCAACGCCTTCGCCGCAGCCGGATCCGGGGTTTGGGGCAGCACCAACGCGTCTGCCGGGCGTTCGTCGAGCAGAGGCCCGCTCGACGTCCACGCGTCGACCTGGTCCAGCCAGGTCTGCACGACCTCGGCCAGCTCCTGCAGCTCCTGGTTGCGCAGCGCGGTCGACTCGGTCGCGCCGAGCTGGGCGTCGCGGGCCTTCTGGCGCAACGACTCCACCTCGCGCTGCTGCGCGTCCAACGCCATAGCTTGCTCGTGCAACGACAGCGCGAGCGCACCTCGTTGGCGCGCAAGGGAAGCGATGCCCGAGGTCTGGTCGGTCACGGACGCCAGCGCGGCCAGCACGTCCTCGGTCGCGGCGGCGGGAGGCACGCGGCGTTCGATCGGCAGCGGTCCGGCCTCGGGATCCGGCTTGGCGCGCACGGAGTCCGTGGTCACCGTGGCCTCGGCGGCCGGCACCTGCGGGACGTCCGGCGCGAGGTCGGAGTCCATGCCCGCGAGCCTGAGGTTCTCGCGCAACGGGTCGCTCAACGCGTCGGCGGCCTGAAGGTCTTCCGCCAGCCTGCGCAGCAGCCGCAGCACGTTGTCGACGGACGCGTCTTCCTGGGCGCGCTGGCGGTGAGCCGTTTCGAGGGCGGCGACGGCGGAAGAACGCTTCTCCGCAACGAGGTTCTCGCGCGTCTTGAGGTCCTGGAGATCGCGGAACGCCGGCAGTTCCTTCAGCGCCGCGATCGTTTCCTCGGCCTGTTGCTCGCCGGTCTCCATGTCGACAAGTGCC
Source organism: Lentzea sp. NPDC006480 (assembly GCF_040611995.1). Lineage (NCBI taxonomy): Bacteria > Bacillati > Actinomycetota > Actinomycetes > Pseudonocardiales > Pseudonocardiaceae > Lentzea > Lentzea sp. NPDC006480. The sequence goes on along the minus strand of NZ_JBEXPJ010000012.1, from coordinate 39,843 downwards.
TGCTCGGAGGCCGCGCGCTCCATCCGCGTGACGTCCAGCTCCTGCGTGAGCTTCGACTGCTCGCGCCGCAGCTTCGTCACGGACCTCTCGGCGGCTTCGAGCCGTTCGGAGGCACTCCTGAGCCCGCCGAACGCGTAGTCGCTGTAGGTCTTGAGGAACGTGCTGAGAGCACTGTCCGCGGAGGACAGTCGCACGATGTTCTCGCGGATCGACTCCAGGTCGTCGAACGACGTCGCGAGCTGCTCGACCATCGTTTGGTCCAGCGGCGGCAGGGCGTCGCTGAGGATCTGCTCCAGCTGCCCTTCCAGCACCTTCAGGCCGACGTCGGGGTTGCGCAGCGTCCGCTGGAGGTGCAGCAGGTCGCCGTAACGCGCGGCGGGCACGCCGTAGACGGCGTCGGCGATCTTCGCGCGGAACGCCGGCTCCTCGAACATGCAGTCCGCGCCGATGAGATCACGCAGCTGAGCCGGGCCGTGCGGGACGCGTTCCGGGCCCGCGAGCTGCAGTTCCGTGCCGACGCGCATCGGCGTGACGAAGCGCCACGAGTCCGTGATGGCCTGCGAGGTCTTGGACGCCTTCACGCCGAGTCCGCAGGTGAGGTACTCGTTGCCGGAGTGGTCAGCGGCCTCGCGGATCAGCTCGACCCACGCGTAGCCGATGCGGTTCGGGCCGCCGTCGTAGTCGTCCAGCATGAGGCGCCGGATGCTGACCGTGTCGAAGCCCTTCGAGCCGAGCTGGCGCAGGTCGCCGTCCAGGCACAGCGGCAGCAGCAGCTCCAGCGTGCGGGACTTGCCGGAACCGTTGGTGCCCTGGAAGATCGCGCGGCCACCGGAGAAGTCGAACGTCTGCTCGGTGTACTGCCAGATGTTGACCACGCCGCCGCGGTGCAGCCGCCACCTGCTCATGAAACATTCTCCTCGTCGAACAGGGACCAGCCAGGCACTTCCGGCACCACAACGGGTTCCGGTTGTTCACGTTCGGGGTCGCCGTCGGGTTCCGGCAGCCAGCGGTTCGCGGCCGCGCTGATCGACCAGCCTTCGTCGGTCTTCACCGCGAGACCCATGCGGCGCAGCAGTTCCGTCACCTCGGCGACCAACCGGTCGAGGTCGTCGGTGAACTGCTTCGACCACGCGGCAGGGTAGTCCTCCACGAGTTGGGCGCAGACCTCGCGGATCCGTTCGGTGGCGACGACGTGTCGTGCGGGCGGGTCCTCGGAGTCGTCCTCGACCAGGTCGGGCAACGCCAGCAGGGCGATGCGCGCGACCGTGGAGACGCCGGGGAACGACAGGTCGGTCAGGAAGTCCTCAGGGTCGGCGGCGAGCACGCCCTCGACGCGGCACTCGGTGTAGAGACCGAACGCCTGCTCCAGCAGCGCGGTTTCCTTGCGCTGGTTGCGCCTCAGCCACTCGGCTTGCTCGTCCGGCAGGTCCGCGTAGAGCACGAGCGGCGTTTCGACGAGCTTGCGCCGGACCGCGTGCTCCGTGCCGCGGGGGCCTGGCCTGGCGGCGAGTTCGATGAGGTGCTCGGGGCTCTGGGCCTCGCCGACCGGGCCGGTCACGAGCTGGCCCAGCAGGTCGGTGTCGATGGTGATCAGAGCTTCCTGGGGGAGCACGTCCTGCGCGACCGAGCCCTCGGTTTCCATCAGCACGCCAAGGGAGACGAGGTGGCGGAGTGCTGCCGTGAGCGCTCGCCGTTCGGTGACGTCGTCCGGTGCGTCGATGCCTGCTTCCGCTGCGGCGGAACGGATGTCGGCCACGAGCCTGGACAGCAGCGTCTGGCGGCCGATGCCGGTGAGGACGGCGAGAGTGAGCGCCAGGTAGGCGTAACCGCGCGGGGACATGCTGAGCACGCCGCGGGTGTCGTCGTGGCCCGGGCCGGACTTGTAGAGGCGGGCGAACCGGCGCTCCACGACCAGGCGGTAGCCGAGCAGGCCCGCGAACAGGTCCTGGAGCACCACGCGGTGCCGGTAGACGAGGCTGAGCAGTTCGCCGTCCGGGCCGTCACTGCGCAGGAGCGGCCTGCGCAGCAACGTGCGGGCGCACCGCACCACGTTGGCGGCGTCGATGTCGGAGAGGTTGTCCAAGTGGTTCATTGCTTCAGGGCCACCGTCGCGTCGTGCAGGGTGAGCGTCCCGGCGGCGGAGCGGATCTGCGTCGTCGTGCCGTGGGCGATTTCGAGTTTGAGGCCGCGCACGGGGTCGCTGGCCGATCCGCTGTCGTGCGGCGAGTCTCGCTGGGCCATCGCGAGCGTCAGCAGCTCGCAGAAGACCTCCAACGCGCCGTGCGTGAGCGTGGTGTTCTCCAGGTTTCCGGCGGCCTTTGTGAGCTCCGAGACGTGCCTGGCGCGGATCTCGTCGGCTTCCCGCGCCTCCGCGAGCAGCGACTGCTCGGTCATCGGGTCGTCGAGAATCCTGGACGGCTTGCCGCGCGCGCCGCGGTCGCCTCGGGTCCGCACCGACACCGTGACGTCGCAGGCCGGGCCGTCGCGCCACGGGGTGCGCTCGTTGTCCGAGTCGTGCTCCGGAGCGGGGGAGAGGTGCCGGGAGCTGTAGAGCCCGAACGCCGACGCGTAGATCTCGTGGGCTTCCTCTCGGGTTGAGCTGTCGAACCAGCCGGCGAGTTTGAGCAGCTCGGCGCGCCTGCCGGGAAGGAGGCCGCCGCCGGACGTCGCTCGCTTCACGCTGGCCAGCAGGCTGCCGATCGCGCGTGCGGTGGCTTCGCGGAGAGCTGTCACCTGGCTCGGACGGCCTGGGCGGTCGACGAACCAGTCCGTGAGCTCCTGCCAGTCCTCCGGCGTGCGGCCGCGGGCGCGTTCGACGCTTGCGCCCAGGTCGGTGCTGAGCAGCCGCAGGAGTTCGGTGCGGGCCTTGGTGAAGCCGGCGAGGGCTTCGGCGATCGGGGGCGTGTACTTCAGAACGTCCTCGACGACGCGCTGGATGTACTCGACCAGCAGGTTCCGGAAGCCCGCGATCTCCTCGGGCGCTAGGTGGTTCCTGGTGACGACCTGGCCGAGGTAGGCGTAGAAGTCGCGGACCGTCGCGGCCAGTTCGGCGTGCTGCAGGAACAGGGTGGTGACGCGTTCGGCCAGGAGTTCCTTGGTCTTGTCGCCTTCGTTGAGCAGCGCTACCGACAGGCTGCCGCCCAGTTCGTTGAGGCCGCGTTCGATGGCGGGGAGCAGCTCGCGGGAGACCTCGCGGGCGCCTTCCGGGACCCTGAGCAGCTCGTCGACGTCTCGCTGGACGCGGACGGCGAGCTTCGAGACCTGGTACCTGACGCTGCCGTGCTGGAACTCGGCGATGCTGGCCGCCACGACCTCCCTGCGGCCCTGGACGAGATTGCCCCACTCGACCAGCTGCTTCAGCCGGTTGATGACGTTCTCGATGCGGCTCTCGCCCTGTTCGACCCTGCCCTCGCGCTCCTGGCCCGCCAACGCGCCGGCGACCTCGCCCGCGGACAGGTCGGCCAGCAGCGTGGAGGTGAACAGCCGCATGATCGCCAGGTACGTGCGCTGATGATCGCGCGCGTCCAGATAGGCGTACAGCTTCAGCCGCTTGTGCTCCACGACCGGCCACCCTAATGCGCGCGCCGCTGTGCTGCGGCGCTACCGTGCCTTCGACGAGCTGGGGAGGATGCCGTGGGCGCGGGTCGCGCGTTGGGGTTGTTGCTGGGCGTGGCGGCGGACGCGGTCTTCGGTGATCCGCGCCGATTTCACCCGGTAGCGGCATTCGGATCCACTGCTTCGGCTCTCGAGAAGCGCTTGTACGCCGACTCACAGGCCGCCGGTGTCGCTTATACGGCCGTGCTGGTCGGCGGAACCGTGGCAGCTGGTGTCGCTGTTGAGCGGCTGGCCCGGCGGCACTGGCTTCTGCAGACCTTGACCACGGCCGTGGCGACCTGGACCGTGCTCGGCGGCAGCTCGCTGGCGGGTGAGGGCACCTCGATGGGCCGCGAGCTGGCCGATGGTGACCTCGAGGCAGCTCGTTCGCGGCTGCCTTCGCTGTGCGGCCGGGACGCTTCCCGCCTGGACACGCTCGGTCTGGCGCGGGCGACCGTCGAATCCGTGGCCGAGAACACCTCGGACGCCGTGGTGGCGCCGCTGTTCTGGGGTGCCCTTTTCGGCGTGCCCGGTCTGGTGGGCTACCGGGCGGCCAACACGCTGGACGCGATGGTCGGCCACAAGTCGCCGCGCTACCTGCGGTTCGGCTGGGCGTCCGCGCGCCTGGACGACCTGCTGAACCTGCTGCCGTCGCGGTTGGCTGCTGTGCTGACCGTCGGTGGCGCGCCGGTGGTGGGCGGCTCGGCTTCGGCGGCTCTGGAGACGTGGCGCCGCGATGCCTCAGCGCACCCGTCGCCGAACGCCGGCCAGGTCGAGGCGGCTTTCGCGGGTGCTCTGGAGATCCGCCTGGGCGGCCGGACCGTGTACTCGCACGGTGTCGAGGAGCGCCCGGTGCTGGGCCACGGCCGCAACCCGGACTCAGGTCACGTGACGCGTGCCGTGGAGCTGTCCCGTGTCGTCGGCTTCGGCGCCGCTCTCGTCAGCGCCGTCGTCGCCTTCTTCCGCAAGTAGCTCGGCGATCGACTTCCGCTTCTTGGTGTTCTCGTAGAGCACGCCACCCGGCCGTGCCTCGCGAATCGTGAAGTACAGCCAGCCGCCGACCGCCATGACCCCGAACGCGATCCACTGCAGCGCGTACGAGAAGAACGGCCCGCTCTCGATCCGCGGGAGGGGCAACGTGTCGAGCGCGCCCGGCTGGTTCTCGATGAGCTGGAAGTAGCCGGGCTCGATGTTCGCGCCGACGGCCTTGTTGTTGATCGAGTAGATCTGCTTCCTGCCGTCCTGCTCGAACGCGGGCTGCTCGTTCGACTCGTTCGGCCTGGCCAGGCCGATGATCGTGACTTCGCCTTGTGGGGGTGCGTCGAAGTTCGGCGGCTTGATGCCGTTGACCGGCCGCACGTACCCGCGGTCGATGAGGACGGTCTGGCCGTTGGTGGTCTTGAACGGTGTGATGACCTCGAACGCGGCCTCACCCAGGACGGTCCGCAGCCGTGCGAGCGCTTCCAGTTCCGGGACGTAGTGGCCCTTGATCTCGACCTTCTGCCACTCGTCGTGCTGCGCGCCGAACGGGACCGGGTCGCTCTTGAGCGACTTGGTGATGGCGGCGTTCTGCGCCTGGCGCTCGTCGTTGCGGCCGAACTGCCACGGGGACAGGAAGTAGACGCAGGCGCCCGCGAACACCCACACGGCCAGGGTCAGCGCCAGCCAGCCCGGCTTGAGGAGGAACTTGAACCGCACGACCTCACGGTAGTTGCGTGAGCCGGACCTCGTGGAACTGGGTCACGAACCCCTCACCGTGCGGGCTGGCGGCCATGATCCCGACGAACGCCTCGGTCGACGGCGGGAAGTAGGCCTTCCGCATCATCACCGTCGGCTCCGCGCCGTCCAGCCCGTACTTGACGACCACCGCGTCGCCCTTGCGCTCCGCAGTCACCGTGAACGTCTCGAAGGCGTCGACCACGGCCAGGTTCCAGTCCGAGAACCCACGGGCCACGACCGTGCTGGCCTGCCGCTTCCCGTCGAACACCTCGACGCCCGCCTTGATCCAGTTCTCGTCGTCGATGACGAGACCGATGCCCGCGTGGTCGTACTGGGCGGGGAAGTCGCCGCTGAACGTCGCCGTGACGGTGAAGTCGCCGGCCAGCCGCACACCGTAGACGTGACCGTTGGTGTGGATCTCGCCGTTGCCGGTGAGGCGCCAGAAGTCAGTCTTCGGTTCGGCGTGCACGGTCAGGGGATCGGTCGACCAGTTCCGCGGCTCGTTCAGCCACGTCCACCCGGAGAGGTCCATGAACGCCATCGTGGCACGGCCCTGCGGAACGATCGGCGTTCCGCAGAGCCGCGAACACTCACCTGGTCAGGGTGAAGTGGGCGATCAGGTCGGTCCGAAACCCGTCGAGGTTGAACTCCAGCGGAGCAGTGGTGTCGATCGACGAGCCGTCGAGTTCCCAGTGGTCCATCTTCCAGCCGGGCAACGGTACGGCCACCGCCTTGATGTCGACGCCGTGGCCGTAGGTGTGAAGGGGCGAGTCGTAGCCTTCGGGCTCGACATCCGGATAGAGAAGTATCGAGCCCCCTTCGCCAAATCGGTTGCCCTTGACACGTGCTTCGAGCACGACCGCGTCGACGCCCGGCACGAAGTGCGCGGTCACCGAATGGGATTGGCACATCGACACCGAGAGCTCAGGCTTTCGGTGTTCGCTGTCGGTGCCGTCGATCGTCCAATGGTCGAAGACCCAGCCCGGTGCGGGCTTCGCGGTCAGCGTGGCTGACGTGCCCGCCGCGAACGGGCCGGTCGACCCGACGACCTCGCCGGCTCCTCGCGGGGACGCGGACAGCGTGAGTGCGTGCTGCGCGGGGGCGGCCGGGTCGACCCGGTACTGGGCGAGCACCGGGGCGGTGAGGTTCAGCACTCTGGCCGAGTTGGCCGCGTTCGGCTTGCCGAGCCTGACTCCCGTCGGAACTTCGTTGTAGCTCAGGTCCGGGTTGGAGTACCGCATGATGCCGACGCAGCCGTAGCAGGCAGCCGGGTAGGTCATGATGTCGTACCAGTTCCCGCCCACGCTGAAGTGGCCGCGGTTGTCGAGGTAGGCGGTACCGCGGCGGGCCGAGGCGCTGTCGGGCAGCGTGTAGTAGTCGTGGTCGAGCCCGAAGTTGTGGCCGAGCTCATGGGCCATGATCCGCCTGACGTTCCACAACGAGGACGCGCCGAACGCGAGTCCGTCCGTCTTGGCCGTCCCGGCCATCGACGGCTGGCTCGGCTTGTCGCCGACTCCCGCTGCTTTCGCCGACTGGGGCTGCGACACCACGATGTGCACCAGGTCCGCGTGGTGCTCGTCGCGCAGCGCGGGCACCTGGCGGAACGCCGGATCCTCGGGGTCCTTCAGCCTGTCCCGCGCGGTCTCGACGTCCTCAGGCCTGTCGCAGGACGCCAGGCCCGCCGGACAGGAGTTGTACTCGGTCGCCTCGAACGTGTGCACCAGGCGCACCTGGGCGGACACGTCGCTTTCGGTCAGCGCCTTGTTCATGGCGGCCACGGCTTCGGAGATCGCGGCATCGATCGGTTTGGCGTCGCAGTCGGCGGCGCGGGCTTTGGTGCATGCCTCCTGCTTGGCCGCCGGGGTGTAGGCGACCATCACCGTCACCTCCGAGATCGCCTTGGCCGGATCCTCGGCCGGCTTCGTGAGGCGACGGACCGGGGCAGGAGCGGGTCCGTGTTCGGCACCTGTCTGCCGCACCACCGCCTGTCCGCGCCCGGCGCCAGTGATGTCGTACTTGGTCGCGCCGCGGTCCACCGTGCCGGACAACGCGGCAGAGCCGGTGTCACCGCCGCAGACCCCGGACACCGCGAAGGTGACGTCGTGGTCCGGTTCACCCGTGACGTGCCCGCTCCAGGTCAGCACTCCGATGTCGTTGACAGCGACTTCGTCGGCGGTCGCCCGCACCGAGACACCGGGGAACAGCGCGACCTCGCGCTCGTCCGGTGCACCGGTGCGGGGTGAGCAGAGCCCTGCGAACGACGACGGGTCCAGCTGAGTGGTGCCCTGCCGGACGACCTGGGGCGCCGCGGCCTCCTGGACGGCGGCCTGACCGCTGGAGATGTGGAATCCTGCCGCGAGCGTCAGAGCCGCTGTCACGCCTGCGATCCGACGACTGGGTCTCACCATGCCACTTCTCACTTTCCGTGATGAATTGGACACGGCAAGTATTGGGCGGCTGGTCGGGGACCGCAGATGACCTGCGGTAGCCCGGTCGATTGCTTTTTGACCGCGTCGCCGGGCGGTGTCAAGCCACGAGGGTCACGCCTTGCTGAAGATTCGCTGAGGCTTCAGAGCTGTTCGCGCACCCACGTCAGCATCCCCGGCATCGCCGCCTCGATCATGACCAGCACCTCGTCGAACCCGGAAGGGTCGCCGTAGTAAGGATCCGGCACGTCGACGCCATCAGCGTCGGGATCGAAAGAGCGCAACAAACGGACGCGATCAGGATCCGCCATCCGGCGCAACGCACGTGCGTGTCCGGAGTCAAGTGCGATCAACAGATCGGCGTCCAGATGCGACGGACCCACCTGCGCGGCCACGTGCGAGGTGGGATATCCGTTGTCCGCCAACGTCTTCAGTGCCCGCGGGTCGGCCGGGTCGCCCACGTGCCACCCACCGGTCCCCGCGCTGGACACGGTGACGAAAGACGACAATCCTTCGCGCGACAGCCATTCTTCGAAGACGAGCGCTGCCATGGGGGACCGGCAGATGTTGCCGGTGCAGACAAAGGCGACCTTCACACGCCACACGGTAACGCTCAACCGCTGTCGCAAGATGTACGGACAAACGACATGGAGGCCGCCCATGCAGACAGGTACCGACGTGCCCCCGCAACGGGAGATCATCGGGTGCACCGACGCCCTCGGGCGCCGTCGCGCGTTCGAGGTGTACCTCAACGAGAAGGGTCGCGTCTGCTTCCGCACCCCGCCCGGTGAGTCGGCGCAGCTCGACGCTTTCCAGCTGGACGAGCTGATCAGCCACCTGACTGAGCTCCGCCGCTACATGCAGTGACGCGCCCGTCTGAGCTGGTCGCCTAGAATCAGCCGCGATGACCAGCCCAGACCTGCGCCACCACGGTGACGTCGACGCCGCACCGGGCCTCGCCGACTTCGCCGTCAACGTGCGGGTGCCGCGCCCGCCGCGTTGGCTGCGCGACCGGCTGGCCGCGGCGCTCGACGACCTCGGGCGTTACCCCTCGAAGCAGGCCGAACGAAGAGCACGTGAGGCCGTCGCACGCCGTCACGGACGCTCGCCCGACGAGGTTCTGCTGCTCAACGGTGCCGCGGAGGGCTTCGCGCTGCTGCCGAAGCTCTCCCCGCGCCGCGTCGCCATCGTGCATCCCGGGTTCACCGAGCCCGAAGTGACCTTTCGCGATGCCGGAATCCCGATCGACCACGTGCTGCTCGACGGCGACTTCCAGCTGCGGAACACGCACGTGGAAGCCGATCTCACCGTCATCGGCAACCCGACGAACCCCACCTCGGTGCTGCACGCCGGAGAAGCCCTCAAGGCCCTGCCCGGCAAGCTCGTCGTCGACGAGGCGTTCATGGACGCCGTGCCGGGCGAACCGGAGTCGCTCGCGCACGACCCCGACGTGCTGGTCCTGCGCAGCCTCACCAAGACGTGGGGCCTGGCGGGGCTGCGGGCCGGTTACTTCCTCGGCGACCCGGAGACGCTCGCGAAGCTGGCCCACGGACGCCCGCACTGGCCCGTCGGCAGCCTGACGCTCGAAGCGATCACCGCGTGCTGCGAACCGGAAGCGCTCAACGCCTCCGCGCAGTTCGCGAAAGAAGCCGAAGCGCACGCCGCCTACGCGGTGCAGCAGCTCGAAGACCTGGTCGTCGTACCGCCGAAAGCGCCGTTCGTGCTGATCAGGGTGCCGAGAGGCACGCGTGAGGCGTTGCGGGACAAGGGGATCGCCGTGCGCAGGTGCGACACGTTCCCCGGCCTCGACGACACGTATCTGCGCGTGGCGATCCGGCCGCCGGAGGAGTTCGCGGTGTTCGTGGACGCGTTGCGCGTCGTGATGGAGGAACTGGCGTGAAGCTCGCCGACGTGATCGTGGCGCTGGAGACCGCGTATCCGCCGAAGACCGCCGAGAAGTGGGACGCGGTCGGCCTGGTCTGCGGTGATCCGGACGAGGAGGTCACGAAGATCCTCGTCTGCGTCGACCCCACCCGGTCCACTGTGGACGAGGCGGTCGAACAGCACGCGCAGCTGCTGCTCGCCCACCACCCGCTGCTTCTGCGCGGCGTCAACGGTGTTCCGGCCGACGAGCCCAAGGGTGCGTTGGTGCACAAGCTGATCCGGAACCGCGCCGCCTTGTATTGCGCCCACACCAACGCCGACAGCGCCCTGCCGGGTGTCTCGGACGCGCTCGCCCAGGCCATCGGACTGACCGTCCTGAGCCCGCTCGAAGCGGCGGAGCCGGGCGGCGACACCGGATCGGGCCGCATCGGTGAGCTCCCGGAAGCCGAACCGCTGCGCGTCTTCGCCCAGCGCGTGGCCGACGCACTGCCCGTCACCGTCCAGGGCGTCCGCGCCGCCGGCGACCCGGAACGCCTGATCAAACGGGTCGCGGTGTGCGGCGGCGCGGGCGACAGCTTCCTCGCCACCGCGGCCGGTGCGGGTGTCGACGCCTACGTGACCGCCGACCTCCGCCACCACCCGGCGAGCGAGCACATCGAGTCCGGTGGGCCCGCGTTGGTGGACGTGGCGCACTGGGCCAGCGAGTGGCCGTGGTGCGAGCAGGCGGCGGAGATCCTGCGAGCGGCCTTCGGCGGTAGGGTCGAGGTACTCGTCTCCACCCGGCGGACCGATCCGTGGACCGTCGGTGCGACGAGCTCAGCAGCAGGAGGACATGCGTGAAAGCCGATCCCGCAGTGCAGCGCAGGCTGCTCGACCTGGCCCAGGTCGACGCCGAACTGGCGCGCGTGACCCACCGTCGCCGCACGCTGCCGGAGATCGCGGAGATCGCCGAGGCCGAGCAGCAGGTGCGCGCGAAGCAGGACGCGCTGGTCGCCATCGAGACGACCCTCGGCGACCTGGACCGCGACGTGAAGCGCCAGGAGACCGAGATCGACCAGGTCCGCGCCCGCGAGGAACGCGACCGCAAGCTGATGCAGTCCGGCTCGGTCGGCGCCAAGCAGCTCACCGAGCTCGAACACGAGCTCGCCACCCTCCAGCGCCGCCAGGGCGTTCTCGAAGACGACCTCCTGGAGCTGATGGAACGCCGCGAGGCCGTCGAGGCCGACGTCTCCTTCGCCCGCGTGGAGCTCGACAAGTCCCGCGAGACCCACGAGGACGCCACCCGCCGCCGCGACGCCGCACTGGCCGACCTGGAGGCGACCGAGACGCGTCGCACCGCCGACCGCTCGACGATGACCAAGGGCTTCCCGGACGACCTGCTGAAGGCCTACGACCGCCAGCGCGAGCAGCGCGGCATCGGCGCCGCGCTGATCCAGTCCCGCCGCTGCGGCGCGTGCCGGATCGAGCTGGACCGCAACGCCGTCTCGAAGCTCAAGGACGCCGCGGCCGACGAGGTCGTGCGTTGCGAGGAATGCGGCGCCATTCTGGTCCGCACCGCGGAATCGGGTCTCTGAGCGTTTGTAGGGGACGTGTAGAGAGGCTGGCTAGCTTCCTCCCGTAAATCGTATTTCGGGAGGTAGACGTGCTGCGCAACACCTTGTCCCTGGCCGCCGCCGTGGCGATGCTGGCCCTGGCCGCTCCCACGGCGTCGGCGGCCACCAGCGTCAGTTTCACACCGCAATCCGTCCTCGGCCCCGGCGTGCCGAGAGACGGCAGCCGCACCGACCAGAACGTCGTGGCGCTCGGCTCGGTCACGCTGGACCTGACCGCCACCCAGTCCGCGCAGGTCGTGTCGGTGATGCGGGTGAACTCCGCGACCATCCGCACCCTGTTCGACAACGAGATCGTCTGCTCGTGGGCGGGCGGGAGCAAGAACGCCGTGCTGGGCCAGAACGTCTACCACAAGGGCAGCGGCTCGCCCCAGTGGGAAGACCTGACGCTGACCACGAGCCAGCTCGTCCACCCCGGCGTCGCCGCCCGCGTCACCTGCACCGCGTACATCCGCACGGCCTCGCTGGGCTGGGACGACTCGACGGTGAACCTGGTCAGCGGCTCCCTGCGCAGCACCCCGATCGCGGGCAAGGCGATTCAGGCCGCGGTGCCGGTCACCGTCCCGCTCGACGCGCAGAACCCGATCACCCGGCAGCCCGCGGTCCCGATGTTCGACGCTCCGGCCAAGACCCTCGACGTGGTCGCCGACACCGAGTACATGGTCTGCAACACAGCCACGCCGTGCGACAAGACGAAAACGTCCAAAGCCGCTTTCACGCTCATCGTGAACCAGTGGAAAGCCGACGGAACGCTGTGCCAGACCGACTCCGTGGCCGCTACCCCCGACACGCCCTACTGGGTGCACCACGCCGTAGTCCCGTTGAAGATGACCGGGTTCACGGTGAAGACCGACAACGGCTGCATTCCGCGCTTCAACGCCTACGTGCTGGTGAAGTGGCTGTCCGGTGAGACCGGCGCCGTGCAGGGCGTGGCGGCCAACCTGACCGACGCGCGCGGCTCGGCAGGCCGGCACAACTCGGACATGAGCGCGATCTACGTGGTTCCCAGGTAGCCACCGCTGCGGATCAACCGCGGTGGATGAGGCCCAACTGCTGCGCGCGCAACACGGTCGACACGCGATCGTTCGTGCCGAGCTTGCGGTAGAGGTTCTCGCGGTGCTTGTTGGCGGTGCCGGGCGCGATCTTGAGCCGCCGCGCGATCGCGGTCGCCGTGAGGCCCTCGCACATGAGCGTCAGCACGGTGAGCTCGCGAGGCGTGATGCCATGTGCGGCGGGGTCGGTCCCGCCGGACACCTTGCGAGACCGTCGCAGCTGGCGGTGATGCGCGTCCGCCCGCAGCAACAGCGGCTGCACGCGCCGCAGGTACGCGCGCTCTCTCCGGTCGAAGTCACGCCCGGCCCGGCCGAGCAGGATCGAGTGGAGCACGCCCGCCGGCGCGCCCAGCGGTAGCGCGATGTTGTGCGTGGCGCCGGTGAGCGAGTGGACGCTGTCGTACACGCCCGTCTGCCGCCAGACCCGCTGGCTGACGAAGTCCGTGACGGCGAGCGGCGTCCGGTCGCCGGTGGAGACGTAGTGGCGGGCGAGCACGTGTTCCGGCGCGTACTCGGTGAGCAGGTCGTTCAACGGCAGCTCGCCGATGTGGTGCGGCGCGAAGGCGGTGATCCGGCCGGCATCGGCGAGGATTCCCATGCAGCAGTCCAGCGCGTCGGCCAGCTCCGCCACGACCATCGGCCAGGGCGGCTCGCCACCGGGATCTTCGAGCAGTGCGACGGCGAGGTCGAGCATCCGTTCGTAGTCGCGGGCGAGCAGGTCGGACATGCGCACGAGTATGCCGATCAACGCCCGCGACGAACATGCGGGCCCAGCCCTCAACTAGCGGTTGGCACAGCCGGTGCGGGCGGGGCCATACGCAGACTTTCCCCTGACCCGCGAGGCTCGGCTCGACCATGCTCACGGGCGCCGGAAGCCACCGAGGGGGTGGGGGCGCAGGGGCGGGTGCGCGGCGGCATCCGCCCCTTCGGTCAGTCAGCTCTTCGGTGTGTCAGCCTTACGGCGTGGCGACCCAGAACGTGTAGTCGGCCGTGTAAGGGATCGACGCGGTGGCACCGTCCTTGCACGCGCCGGTCGGCGAGACACCTCCGGTGGTGTTCAGCCGCTGGACGAAGGTGACCTCGCCGAGCAGCCCGGGAGCGCGGTTGGCGGTGGCCCTCAGCAGCACCTGGGGAATGGCGAGCGGCACCGGTGAGCTCGCGACGGCCGCCGCGGTGACCGAGCTGCCGTCCACGACCGAAGTCCACACGGGCCCTCTGCTGTGCAGCACCACGGCCCGCCCGTAGCTCTCCAGGATCGCGTCGGGCTGCAGGAAGCCCCAGGAACCGTTGGCGCACTGGTAGGTCTGGACGCCGTGCGCCTGCAGTACGGCGATCTGTCTGTTGCCGGCCGGCACCTTGATCGCGTCCGGGACCTGCGTCGCGGAGGTGTTCGGTGCGCCGCCTGCCGGTGCGGTGGCGGCCACGAGCCCCACCGCTGCCATCGCGGCGACGGCCAGCCCGGCGGCGATTCGTTGGATGTTCGTCATTTCCCCCTCTTTCGTCTGGATCCTCGATCCGAGACGGGCACCGTGACACGGAGGGCTGACGTGGTTCGGAAACGGCGCTGAAACCCGCTGCTGAAACCTACTGGGGTCGTTCGTCGGCGTGGAGCTTGGCGCGCAGCCGGTCGGCGTCGGGGTGGGCGAGGTCTTCCAGGATCGCGAGGGCTTCCCGCCAGGCCTCACGTGCCGCGCCCGGCTGACCGGCTGCCTGCCTGGTGTCGCCGAGGTTTCCCAGCGTCGCGGCCACCTCGTAGCGGTCGCCGAGGTCCCGGTACAGGTCGAGTGCGCGCTGGTAGCTGTCGATCGCCTTCGCGTGGTCACCGAGGTGGTGGTAGGTGTAGCCGAGGCTGTCCCAGGCGCCGGCCTCGCCGTCCTGGTTGCCGAGTTCCTGTTGCAGGGCAAGGGCTTCGCGGCAGCATTCGAGCGCTCGCCGATGGTCGCCGAGGTCGACGGACGCCATGCCGATGTTGTTGAGCGCGAAGGCCTGCCCGCTCTGGTGGCGCACCGACCGGTACAGCTCCAGTGCCCGGCACGTGTGGTCGAGCGCCTCGGCGGTGCGGTCCTCCTGCGTGAGGATCCGGCCCAGGTCCAGGTGGATGTCGGCCCGGTTGACCGGGTCGTCGTCCAGCGCGAGGGCCAGCCGCAGGTGCTCGAACGCCTCCGCGGAGTGCCCCAGTTGCAGGTGGGGCCAGGCGAGGCACCGATGGGCCGCCGCCTGGGCGACCGGGTCCGCCAGTCGCGTGGTCGCCTCCACCGCGAGCTGCCAGACGGCGGCCCAGTCGTGCCAGTGCCCCTGACGGTTGAGATAGGTGTGCGACGACCAGGCGAGCCACCAGACGTGGTGGTCGAGGCCCTGGCCCGCGGCCTGGCGCACGGCGGCGAGCAGGGTCGCGTGCTCGGCGGTGAACCACGCGAGCGCCACGTGGTGGTCGGCGAGGCGCTCCACCTTCACGCCGTGCTCGGGCTCGGTCAGCGGGAGCGGGCCTCGTTGCGGGCTGAGCAGCCTGGCGGCGTGGTGCGCGGTGTGCAGGTAGTGGTCGAGCACGCGGCGGATCGCGGCGGCGCGCTGCTCGGCGGAGTCGGTGGTGTCGGCGAGTTCGGTGGCGTAGACGCGCAGCAGGTCGTGGAAGGTGAACCGGGCGGGTGCGTGCTCCACGAGCAGATGCGCGCGGGCCAGCTCCGACAGCAGGTGCCGCGTCTGACGCCCCGGCAGGCCGCTGAGGCTCGCCGCCGCCGCGACCGACACGTCCGGTCCGCCGTGCAGTCCGAGCAACCGGAACAACCGCGCCGCGTCAGGTGTGAGCGTGCGGTACGACCAGGAGAACACCGCGCGCACGTCCGCAGCGGGGTCACCACCCGCGAGCGCGTCCAGCCGCTCCCGGCTGTCACCGAGCTCGGCGGCCAGCGCCCGCAGGCTGAACTGCGGATGGGTGGCCGCGCGGGCAGCCACGACGACCAGCGCGAGCGGAAGCCGCACGCACAGGTCGCCGATCTCGTCGGCGGAGTCCGGCTCGGCGGCGATCCGGTCGGCACCGACCCGGAACGCCAGCAGCTGCCGCGACTCGCCGGTGGTGAGCAGCCCGAGCGTCAGCGGGCGCGCACCCTCGACCCCGACCAGGCCGGACAGCTGATCCCTGCTGGTCACCACCACGACGCTGCCCGGCGCACCGGGCAGCAGAGGCCGCACCTGGCCTGCGTCGCGGGCGTTGTCCAGCACGATCAGCATCCGCCGTTCGGACAACAGGCTGCGGAACAGGGCCGCCCGCGCGTCCACGTCGTCCGGAACCTGTTGCGGTGACACGTCGAGCGCCTGCAGAAACCCCAGCAGCGCATCGGCCGGGCTGGTCCGCGAGCCGCCGGGGTCGTACCCGTGCAGATCCACGTACAACTGCCCGTCGGGGAACGCCCCGGCCACCCGATGCGCCCAATGCACCGCGAGCGCGGTCTTGCCGACCCCCGCGGATCCTGCCAGCACCGCGACGACAGCCGTGGACGACACCTCCGGCAGCGCGTCCAGCCAGGCGATCTCCCGCGCACGCCCGGCAAAGCCCCGCACCTCCCGCGGCAGCTGTGCCGGCACCTTCGGCCGCGTGGTCAGCCGCACCGGACTCAGCTCGGCGTCCTGGCGCAGGATGCCCGCCTCGAGATCACGCAGCGCCGCACTCGGGTCGATGCCGAGGCTGTCGGCGAGCGTGGTCCGCAGCCGGCGGTAGACGCCCAGCGCGTCCGTCTGCCTGCCGCTGCGGTACAGCGCGAGCATGAGCTGGGCGTGAATCCGCTCGTCCAGGGGCTGTTGCTCGGCGAGCTGTGTCAGGTCCGGCACGAGCACCGCGTGCTCACCCAGTTCCAGCCGGACCTCCAGCAGCGCCCGGACAGCCTGCGACCGCAACTGCTCCAGGCGTCCGGCCTGCCCCTCCAGCCACGCGAGCCCGGCCACGTCCGCCAGCGGCGCACCACGCCACAGCTCCAGCGCGGTCCGCAACCGCTGCGCGGCGGCCGCTCCGTCCTGCACCCGCATGCCCTGGCGGATCAGGCTTTCCGCGTGCTCGACGTCGGTCCCGTCGGAACCCAGGTCGAGCAGGTAACCAGGCGGTCGCGCGACGATCGACGTCTTGTGCCCCAACAGCTGACGCAGATACGACACGTGCCGCTGCAGCGTGTTCACCGCCGCCGAATGCCCGTCGTCACCCCAGACGCCCTCGACCAGCCGCTCAACGCTCACGACCTGGCCGTGGTGCAGCGCCAGGACGGCCAGCAGGGCCTTGCGCCGCAAGCCCCGAACCGGCCGCGACTCCCCGTCCACCACTACATCGATCGGTCCGAGCAACCGAACCCGCACGTGGTGCGCTCCCCTCGCAGCCCGAACCCTCGAGGGTAGTCCGCGGGCGCGGTGCTGTGAGCGGACTTCGACACAGGCCCTAGCTCGCGAGAGCCGGCTCGTTCGCACCGGACAGACGCTGTGCCCTGAGCGCGAGGACGATCAGGACCGCGGGCGCGAGCACGTCGTAGACCAGGATGCCGCCGGTGTTGCCCGGTGCGTGGTTGCCGGCCGCGAACCACTGGTGGACGTGCCCGATCACCGCGCCCCACAGGAACATCCCGGCACCCAGGCCGACGAGCACGCGTTCCCTGGTGGTGGCCGACGAGGACGCCGCGCGGAAGGCCAGCACCGCGAGGGCGAGGTTGGCGAAGGCGATCTCGAACTCGAACGGCGTGCGGGCGAAGCCGATGGTGGCCGCCATCTCGTCCGGGACGACGAGGAACGCGATGACGAGCCACAGACTGCCGCAGCCGAGCGCGGCGCCGGCCCACCACCGCTGCCAGGTCTCGAGCGTCGCCGCGCGGGACGGGCTGTGGCGGGTGCGCACGACCGCGCCGACAACCGCGATCAGCAGCCAGAGCAGGGGAAACGAGGTCTTGGTGAGGTAAGAGAGCATGTCCATGACATCGAGTCTTGCATGGTTAATATTAACCGCGCAACATTCATGTATGATCGACACCGTGGACGACGGACTCGCGGACCTGTTGCACCGGGTCGTGTACCTGCTGGGAGAAGCCGCCCGGCAGCGGGAGGGCGACCAGGACGGGCTCACCTACAGCCAGCTGCGGCTGCTGGGCACGCTGGAGGAGATCCAGCCGGCGACGCAGCACCAGCTCGCGCAGGCGTTGTCGGTGTCCGACCCGGCGATCAGCAGGGCCCTGCGACCGCTGGAGGCGGCAGGCCACGTGGAGGTCCGCGTCGACCCCGAGCACGCGCGGCGCCGTCTGGTCAGCCTCACCGAGGCCGGCGGCAAAGCGTTCCACGACAACGGGAAGCCGATGTACGACGAACTGCGCACCGCCCTGCTCGGCGCGGGCTTCCCCTACGAGCGGTACCTCAGCGACACCCTGCGCCTGGCCGAGATCCTGGAGGACCCTCCGCGGCGGACCTGAAGCGGGTCATCGCGTCGTAGGCTGGTTTCCGTGACCACGACCTCAGCCGCCGCGACGATGAAGATCGGTGAACTGGCCCGGCTGACCGGGGTCAGTGCCCGCTCACTGCGGTACTACGAGCAGCAGGGGCTGATGCACAGCACGCGGTCGACCGGCGGGCAGCGGCACTACGCGGCGACAGAGGTCGCGCGGGTCGAGATGATCCGGCGGTTGTTCGACGCGGGACTGAGCAGCAAGGTGATCGCCCGGCTGCTGCCCTGCGTCGACAGCGACGACGGTGAGGTCGCCGAGGACGCCTTCACCACGATGCGCGGGGAACGCGACCGGCTGACCGCCGACATCGGCCGGCTCGTCGAGGCGAGGTCCGCCCTCGACGAGCTGATCGAGCTCAACACCCGGTACCGCGACCGGATCGGCACCACCTGAGCGCGAGTCAGAGGCTCAGGTCGATGACGAGCTTGCCCGAGGTGTGGCCTGACTCGACGAGCGCCAGAGCCTCGTCCGCGCGTGCGAGTGGGTACGTCCGCGTGATGTGCGGATCCAGTCGACCGGCGGTCATCAGCTCGGCGACGCGTTCGAGATTCGCCCGGTCGAGGCGGCGGCGCACCACCTCACCACCCAGCTCGGTCACGGACGGGTCCCCGACGGAGACGATCGCCCTCGCCAGCGGCGCGACGGTGCGCAGAGACTCGCCGCCGACGTTGTCGGCCACGGCCGCGAAGCCGTCCGGAGCGAGTGCGCGGAGCCGGCCCACCACGTCGCCGTCGGTGTAGTCGACGAAGATCGCGCCGGTCGCCGTGACGAGATCTCTCTTGGCCGCACTGGCCGTGCCGGTCACGACCAGCCCCCGATCCCGCGCGAGCTGGGCCAGCGCGATGCCCACGCCACCGCCGATCCCGTTCACCAGCAGCGACGCTCCGGCGGGCAGGTCGAGGTGGTCGAGCACGTCCAGCGCGGTGGTGCCGGCGACGGGGATCGTCGCCGCCCAGACGTCCGGCAGCGCGTCGGGGATGCGGGTGGTGGACTCGCCGAGCAGCAGCGTGGTCTCCGCGTACGTGCCCGCACCGGTCAGCGCGAACCCGGTGACCCGGTCGCCGACGGCCAGCCCCGTCACGTCGGCACCGACGGCGAGCACCGTGCCGGCCGCCTCCATGCCGAGGACCTGGGGGAAGGGCACGTGGCCGTTCAGAGCGGTGCCGTGGCCGGACCGCAGCTTGTGGTCGAGCGGGTTGACCCCTGCCGCCGCGACGCGGACGAGGACCTCGGCAGGGCCAGGCGCGGGATCCGGCCGCTCGAAGAACTCCTGCACTTCGGCACCGCCGAACGCCTTGTACCCCAACGCTTTGCCCATGGTGGTTCGCTCCTCGCGCCGTCAGTTCCAGGACGACGCGAAGCTATTCGCTGACACCGGTGTCAGCTTCCACCCGTTGTGACGTAGGCGACTGAACACTGTTGGTGGGGGTCGAGCTTCGGTGCGAAAAAGCAGAAGAGGCCGTCTACAAGACGACCTCTTCTGCATCTGTGTCCGAGAGGGGACTTGAACCCCTACGCCCTTTCGGGCACTAGCACCTCAAGCTAGCGCGTCTGCCATTCCGCCACCCAGACTTGCTCAACCATCATAACGGATGCTTCGAGCTGGTCTGCACGGGGGTCGGGCTCGGGTGGCCGGAGGAACGACGGTGCGCTCGACGAACGGCAGGCAGGTGGCGACTTCGTTGCCATCACGGGAAAATTCCTGTCTGACTGGACTTGTGTTGCCCACCGCGCGAGGTGTGTCGGCAGCGCTCTTCCTCCTGTGGTGATGCATACACTCCGGCGATGTCGACAGGTCATCGACCGCACGAGGTGCGCAATCAAGCCGACCTCGCCAATGCCATGGCGAGCATCAGGGCCGGTGCGCAGATCAGCTTCGGTGCGATCGCGGAGAAGTCCGGCTCGTCGACGGTGTCGCGGATCTCCAAAACCACTGCGAAGAACTTGACCACACCGGGGAAGTCGCTGCCTGCGGAAGGAAGCCTCCGGGCCTTCTTGCACGCCTGCGAGGTCGAGGAGGTGTTGGTCGACGAGTGGTGCGAGGTGCTGGGCAGGCTCCGGGATGACGGTGGCGGATCCCCCTACGTCGTGGCGCGGCAGATTGCGGTGGCGGTACCACTCGAAGGTGCTGTGTGGACGGACATGGTCTCGCAGGCGCTCTTCAAAAGAGTCCTGGCCGGAGACGCTGCCGGAATCCTGTCGAAAGTCAAGGATCTCGTCGAACTTGCCGCCACGGTGCTGGGCGCTGCGTATGAGACAGGCCCGGCCTACACGCTGCACGGCGTCTCGCACGCCATCGCTGTGGTGGGCAGGCTGGGCGAGCTGTTGGGTGCGGATGTCAAGAAGCTCAATCCACACGAGGCAGGACTGCTGGTGGTGGCCTCGTTCCTGCACGACGTGGGACGGGTTCCCTTCTTGCCGGTGGACGTCTCGCCGCGGAACGTCCGCCGGTACCTCGAACAGGCGGGCGAAGCCGGACCGCATCTAGACGTGGACTCGCTGACTGGTCCTGTGCTGGAGGACTACTGCAGGTGGGACAGGGCGCGCCGACTGGACGAGTACCTGAAGCAGGTGCCCCCTGGGCTGCTGGTGTGGGACGGCGTGCCGATGCGGGAGTCGATCAGCGTCGTGTGCGCCGGACAGGCTCGTGCCCGAGGCGAGGGTTCGCCGCCGGATCGGTTCCCTGGTGTCGACCTCGCGTTGTGCGTGAGCTTGCTCAGGCTGGCGACGCGGCTCGAGCTGTGCAGCGTCCGCACCGCTCGCGACATCTTCAGGAGACTGGGCGTCGAACGCCGAGCCGAGCCCCGGCGCGGTCCGGACGACCTGGAACTGCGGCACGACATCCGTCGCCTGGTCCTGAAGCCCAGGAGGGGCAACACGGACTACGTCGTGGAAGCCGAAGCCATCGTGCTGCGCCCCGTGGTCGAGTTCGACCTGCGCGGCCTCCTCGGTGAGCTCAAGGACGAGTTCGTGCGCTGTCAGGCCGACAGGGCAGCTTGGAGCAACGTGTGGCGGAGGTTGCCGCTGCCGAACTCCGTCGACCTGTCTGGGGTGAAAGGGGTCGGCTACACCTACGAGAAGCTGTCCTTCGAACTGGTGCGCGACGACGTGCTGCAACTGCTCGGCGGCACCAAGCTCTACGGAAATCCGAACGTCTTCGTCCGTGAGTTGTTGCAGAACGCGATCGACGCGGTGCGGCTGCGCAAGATCGTGGACCCTGGCTGTGACAGCGGGTCCGTGGCGATCTCCTCGTGGGAGGAGGACGGCGCGATCTGGTTCCGGATCGACGACAACGGCACCGGCATGGACATGCACACCATTCGCGAGTACTTCCTGCAGATCGGCAGGTCGTACTACAACTCGGATGAGCTGCACCGGGAGCTGGGGCAGCTCGGCGCCCGCCGATCGAGGTTCAGTGCGATCGGCAGGTTCGGCATCGGGGTGATGTCCTGTTTCATGCTGGGCGACCGCATCGAGGTGAGCACGCGCAAGTTCACCTCGCACGGCGAGCGCGGCAAGGCCGTGCGGCTGTCGATCGACCGGCAGGAGGATTTCGCGACCCTTCGCTGCGAGGGGCAGGGTGACGACCCCATTCCTGCGGGACCGGGCGTCGAGCCGCTGGACTTCCGTGAGACGAGCGGCACCACCGTTGCCGTCCGCATCGACGCGGCGAAGCACTACGTGCCGCCGAAGGTTCTGCTGGAACATGCCGCCTACTTCCACTTCACGGCGGAATGCGCCCTGACCCTCAACGGAACGGAGCACCAGGGCGTCGACCTCCACACCCAACTCCTCGGAGAGGTGCAGTCCAGAAGCATTGGCTTCGGGAAGAACGATCATGCCGAGTTCACAGGCCGTTACCTGAGGAAAGTCAGGGTGTTCGCCGTGCCGCTGGATCTCACCCGGCACTCTCCGGATCCTCGCGTGCAGGGACAGGTGGCGGCACTTGTCGCGTTCGCGCCTCCGGCAGAAGGCGTGACGCTCCTCCACCTGTTGTCACCTGCCAAGCGTGCGAAGCTGACTCCGCTGGTCCGCGAGTCGATCGCGGGGGTGCCGATTCGTATCGAGGTGAAGGTCAACCTCGAGCGCGTGACCCTCGTGTGTCATCTAGAGGAGCCGATGCACGAGATCCGGCAGAAGCTGGGCGTGCGAGGCACCCTTCCCCGTGATGTGGACGACCGGCAGGCCTACATAGCTGCGGCCCTCGAGAAGAAGCACGGTTTCAAGTTCGGCAGCCTGGACTGCAAGGTCTTGGCTGTACAATCAAGCGAAATAGAGTTTGCGGAGGATTTTGACGGATTCGGATTGGCCACACTCATCTCCAAGAGGCGGTGGTGGGCGCACAACGGTGTGACACTTCCTACCCTGCGTCGGTACGAATATGTGGACGATGATCTGGGCAAGGACTATCAGGATTACGAAATCGATATGACGGAGGTGCAGCTGACGTCATCGCGCCCTTCGCTCGCGGGGCCGATCTTTCTGGTGGGAAATCTGAGCTACCTGGATGACCTTCGCCCAGATCTTTCTCTCGCCAGGAACGAGCTGGAATTGATTTCGCCCGCCATGGTCGCAGCGCTGGTGCTCGCGCTCCGCAAGGCGATTCCGCCGGACCTCGCCGCAGAAGCGGCGGAGGCTTTGTACTCGTACAGCAGGACTGATCAGCCGATCGAGTCGTATGAGTCGGTGGACCTAGAGTCCGTCCTGCCTGTATTGGATGAGGGTTACGATGGTTGGACGGCGGAGCCGGTTCTTCCGATGGGCTTCGCGCGAGTAACTGTCGCTGATGTGGTGGAAGCGGCCACGCGGGGTGAAGTGGTTCTGGACTTCAACGACCGCTTGTGGAGTTACTACCCGCAGGTGTTCGATCTGATCGGCGCTGCTCTGGCGCAGAAGTCGCTCAACTTGCGGTGGCGTGCACATGCCGACTCGTGGCCGCCGGGGGAAGTTGTGGTGACATCTGGTCTGCCGGCGCCGGTCGCGGACGTGCTTCGGTTCTTTCCTCCTCTTTCGTTCATGCTCCACGAGACGGACGTGAGCCTGCGTGCCAACTTTGGTCCGTGGAACACCTCGCATCCGCTGTGCCGCTGGTTCATCGCTCGAGGTCCCGAGCTGAAAAGGCGAATGCCTGGACATTTCTTCGAGTTGCGCGAGGTGTTTCTGTGCTGCTCGGCTTGGCCACTTTTCAATCTTGCTGTCAACAACGAGAAAAAAGGGTTGCTGAACTTGTCGGACCTCATCGCCGACTACGACGGAGACGAATATTACGATGGCGACGGTCTCTCCGATGCCGAAGCGCTCAAGATCGCGGTCGAGCTCGTGAAGCTCGTCGTCACTCGCATCGTCGCTGCCGCGCCCGACCTGGCTCCACCACGCGAGGTGCTGCAGTTCCTCGGCCTCTGACGATCAGCTGTGTCCCTTGGGCGACTGCGCCAGTACGAACCCGAGGATCGCGAGCAACATCGCCTCGGTGCCTGCGAACGTGACGGCGCCGGCGACGATCGCGTCCACGAGGCCGTGGTCGGTGGCGCGAGAGAGGATCCCGCCAGCCAATCCGGTGATGATGCTGGACAACACCGTGATCGTCAGCCACATGATGCGTTCTTTGGTCGTCATGCCGGTTCCTCCGAAGGTGCTCGTGCTGTGCCCTCAGGAGATCAGTTCACTTCGTTCATCAGGAGGAGTTGAACGAAGTGCACGGGTGGTGAACGGTGAACGACTTCGCTCGGATGCCTACTATCGACGCGTGAAGGTCATCGTCGAGGCTGACGGCGGCTCGCGGGGCAACCCCGGGCCGGCCGGTTACGGGGCCGTTGTCCGCGACAAGCTCAGCGGGGAGACGCTGGCCGAGCGCAAGGGGTTCATCGGGGTCGCCACGAACAACGTGGCCGAGTACCAGGGGCTCATCGCCGGGCTCAGGGCGGCGCAGGAGCTCAACGCCGAGAGCGTTGACGTGCGGATGGACTCCAAGCTGGTCGTCGAGCAGATGTCCGGGCGCTGGAAGATCAAGCACCCCTCCATGCAGCCGCTCGCCCGAGAGGCGCAGACACTCGCCAGAGCGTTCGGGAAGATCACGTACGAGTGGATTCCGCGCGAACGCAACCGGCAGGCCGACCGGCTCGCCAACGAGGCCATGGACGGGGAGACCAAGACCGACACGACAAAAGAGGGCGACAAGCAGCCGCACTGGAGCGGCGCGACAGGTGAGCCCACCAGGCTGATCCTGCTGCGGCACGGGCAGACCAAGCTGTCGGTCGAACGCAGGTACTCGGGGCGCGGCGATCACGAGCTGACGGAACTCGGGCTGCAGCAGGCCGAGAAGGCCGCCGGCCGTCTCTCCAAAGTGGACGGCATTGCGGCGGTCATCTCCTCGCCGCTGCGACGAGCGAAGCAGACCGCGGAGAAGCTCGCGCAGAAGACGAACCTCGAAGTCGTCACCCACCAGGGGCTCATCGAGACCGACTTCGGGACGTGGGAAGGCCTGACGTTCGCGGAGGCGGCGGAACAGGACCCCGAGATTCACCGCAGGTGGCTGAGCGACACGAGCCAGAAGCCGCCCAACGGGGAGAGCTTCGACGAGGTCCACGCGAGGGTCCGGAAGGCCCGTAGCGAGATCATCGCCAAGTTCGGCGGCAAGACGCTCGTGGTGGTCAGTCACGTCACGCCGATCAAGACCCTGCTGCGCCAGGCCCTGGACGTCGGGCCGCAGTTCCTGTTCCGGATGCACCTCGACCTGACGGGTGTGTCGATCGCCGAGTTCTACCCGGACGGGCACGCGTCGGTGAAGCTGGTGAACGACACCTCACACCTCGGTTGACCAGGGGCGAAGTAGTCCTTCGGCGGCTTGCCGGGCGGGCGGGCGGCCGACACGATCCGAAGACATGAGAGCCAACACCCTGCGCACGACTCTCGTTGTCCTCACCCTGGTCGCGGCCGTTTCGCCGAGCACGGCGGTCGCGGCGCCGGAGAACGTCAGCCGGATCCTCGACCGGTACGCCCACGACCTCGCCACGAACACGGCCGACAAGGCGAACACCGAACGGCAGATCGCCAGAGCCAAAGGCCTGCCGGACCACGAGAAGCTGATCACGGAGAAGCGAGTCGGTGCGGCGAAAGGCGAACTGCTCGTCGCGGCCGCACCCGACGACGACAACGCCAAGACCATCACCGCCTACGACCGCGTCGGCCGCAAGCACGAACTGACGACGACCGAGGAACCTGACCAGCCGCTGCTGCTCGTCGACATCGACGTGCAGAAGGTGGTCAACCTGGGCATGGACGTGATCCGTCAGGCGATGCCCACCACGCAAGCCGCGCAAGCCGGCTACTGGGCCACCCAGGTCACCAGGGTCCGGGTCAGCGACGTCCAGGAGCCCTGGTTCAAGGGCGACGCCGAGATCTTCTCGCTGGTGTCCGGTTTCGGGCTCGACGGCAAGGTCCGCGTCGACCCGGTGACCATGCCGTACCTGGACGAGGAGAACACCACCTACTCGCCCAACCAGCTCCTCGTGCACTGGAACAACTACAAGTACGACCTCGCCGACGTCGTGATGATGGAGGACGACGGCGACACCAACTACAAGGCGCTCGCCCAGGCACTGGCAGCCGCGTTGCTGACCATTGTGGACGGTGGCGCGTACATCCCGTTGGTGAGCGCGGTTCTCGACGCCATCCCGGACAGCTGGTACACGGACGACCCGGACTACGTCGAGTCCTGGTACACCCTGGCCGAGCAGGGCTCCGGCGTCCTCAACGGCGCATCCGGCAGAGGCTGGCTGGAGACCAGGCCCTACTGGGTTCGCGAACTCTAGGAAGCCCGGCGCAACCGAGGAGTCAGGGCAGCGACGAAACGGTCGGCCGCCGCGTCCAGCAAGGCGGCCGACTCGGGCGAACCCACCAACCGGTCCAGCACGAACTCGCCGCGCACCACCTGGTCGGCGCCCTTGGCCGCGAGCAGCGGGTGCAGCGCGTAGTCCATCGCCACCAGGAAGCCCTGGTTGCCGCCCGTCGCCAGCGGCAGCACCGCGCGGCCCCGCAGAGCCTTCTTCGGCAGCAGGTCGAGCAATGCCTTGACGAGCCCGCTGTAGGCGGCGCGGTACACGGGCGAGGCGACCACGACCCCGTCCGCGGACAGGACAGCACTCACAGCCGAGGTGATCGCCGGGTCGCGGAGATCCTCGGTGAGCAGCGACAACGTGGGCAACGAGCGCACGTCGAGCAACGTCACGTGGTGGCCCGCGGCCTCCAGGACAGAGGACACGTGCGACACGACGACACCGGTCGGCGCGCTGTGGGACGGCGCGCCGGAGATGATCAGCAGCTCGGACATGTCAGGTCCACCCCGTCGCGACGTCGTGTGATGGCACCGAGTGAACCAACGTCCGGACCAGTGAACAACCAGTCCCAGAGCCTGGGATATCCTGGCGGGCGCGGATGAGTCGGCAGGGCGGCCGCGGCGAGGTGACTTGTCGAGGAAAGTCCGGACTCCACAGGGCAGGGTGGTTGTTAACGGCAACCAGGGGCGACCCTCGGGACAGTGCCACAGAAAACAGACCGCCTCGCTTGTCGAGGTAAGGGTGAAACGGTGGTGTAAGAGACCACCAGCGCCCCAGGTGACTGGGGCGGCTAGGTAAACCCCACCCGGAGCAAGGCCAAGAGGGCCCGCGAGGGCCTGCGCGAGCGTTCGAGGGCTGCCCGCCCGATGCTCGCGGGTAGGCCGCTAGAGCCTGTCGGCAACGGCAGGCCCAGATGGATGGCCGCCAAGTGGGACTCCGGTCCCATGAACAGGATCCGGCTTACATGCCGGCTCATCCGCCTGTTCGTGAGAAAACCCTGTATGCATGAATGCATGCTGTCCCACCTGGAGTGCGCCCGCTGCGGCCGCCGGCACGACGCCGATGTCGTCCAGAACCTCTGCCACGAATGCGCGTCGCCACTGCTGGCCCGCTACGACCTCACCCGAGTCGGCAGGCCCACCCAGGACAACAGCCTCTGGCGCTACCGGGACGTCCTCCCGGTGCGCAACCCGGACCCGAGCTTCAGCCTCGGCGAGGGCATGACCCCGCTGGTTCCGCTGCCCGCGCTGAGCCGGCAGCTCGACGTCCACCTCCTCATGAAGGACGAGTCGCTCATCCCGACCGGCTCGTTCAAGGCCCGCGGCGCGGCGGTCGGCGTGGCACGGGCGAAGGAACTCGGCGTCGAAGGCATCAAAATGCCCACCAACGGCAACGCGGGCGCCGCCTGGGCCCTCTACGCGGCACGGGCCGGCCTGCGCAGCGTCATCGCCATGCCCGAGGACGCCCCGCTGATCACCCGCGAGGAGGTCGAGGCGAGCGGAGCCGAGCTCCGGATCGTCCCCGGCACCATCGCCGACGCTGCCCAGGCCATCAAGGACGTCGATCTGTTCGACGCCTCGACGCTCAAAGAGCCCTATCGCATCGAAGGCAAGAAGACGATGGGCTACGAGATCGTCGAGCAGCTCGGCTGGCGCGTCCCGGACGTGATCATCTACCCGACGGGCGGCGGGGTCGGTCTGATCGGCATCCACAAGGCGCTCAACGAAATGCGCGAACTCGGCTGGATAGAAGGAAAACTCCCGCGTCTCGTCGCGGTGCAGTCGACCGGTTGCGCGCCGATCGTCAGGGCGTTCGACGAAGGCGCGACCGAGTCGGCCTTCTGGGACAACGCCTTCACGGAAGCGTTCGGGATCAACGTGCCGAAACCGTTGGGGGACTTCATCATCCTGCAGGCCATCAGGGAAACCAATGGCACCGCGATAGCCGTGGACGATGGGCAGATCCAGGAAGACCGCACCGAAATCGCGCGCACAGAAGGTGTTTTCCTGTGCCCGGAAGGCGCCGCCACCATCAGTGCCGTGCGGACACTCCGCAAGGACGGCTGGCTGAACGAGAACGACGAAGTCGTCGTGCTGAACACCGGAGCGGGCATCAAGTACCCAAGCGTCCGCCTCTAGGTACTCGCAACCCCTAGGCGCGTTACAGAATTTCGGCCGTTCGAGTGGTGCCGCGACGGCAACGACCCACTCTCGGTATCACGGCACAGCACGGCAAATCCTCCTGTCAGACGGCCGGCCCCTGCAGCCGGTCGTCCCCAAGGGAGGGAAGAGACATGCAACGCAAGCTGACCGTGGTGCTGGCCCTGTCCAGCCTCGTCACGGCTGGGGCGGTGGGCGTCGCCACCGCCGACGCCGCGGAGCTCCCCGTCTACGGCGTGAAGAGCGCCGGCCTCGACCAGGAGCAGGCGCAGAAGCTGCAAAGAGCCTTCGGCCTCAAAGACGTCCAGAGATCCGAGTACGGCGCGGTGTCCTTCGCGGACGAGCAGCGCTTCCAGTACCTGCCGACTGTCGACAAAGGACAGGGCAGGCCCGACGAGGACGGCAACGAGACCAAGCAGAGCGGACTCGATCTCGAAGCCATCAAGCGCATCAAGACGATCCCGGCGGACGAGGCGGCCAAGCGCGCGCAGGAGGGCCTCAGGGCAGCCGGTGTGTTGCCGGAGAACGCCACGCCCACCGCGCAGTACACGACGTTCGAGCTCGCGGATGCCAACGGGCGCACCGCACTCACGGCGAACCTGGACACGGCGGTCTCGTACTCGTTCCAGCTCGGCGGCATCCCGCTGGAGGGCGAGGGCGCGAACATCCGGGTCTCGTTCGACGCGCAGGGCGTGACGTCGGTCAGCCACGCGGCCCGCACCTACGGCCAGGCGGGCACGGCCAAGGTGTACGACCTCGCCACCGGCGCGAAGCTCTGCCAGAAGTACCTCGGCGCCGAGGTGAAGCCGGACGTCAGCTACGTCTACGTGGCCCCGGCTCTCGAAGACAAGGTCGACCGGATCGAGCCGTCGTTCCGCTGCGCCGGCCGCACCCAGGACGGTGGGGCACCGCAGGCCATCACCCTGCCCGCCACGATCGGCGCCGAACTGCCGCAGCCGGGACCGGGCCAGGAACCCAGGCCGGACGCCCAGTTCAAGATCCAGGCAGCCGGCACGCAGGTCGGCAGCGAGGGCACCGGCAACTGCGCCGGCCTGCCCAACACCGCCGCCAACATCGGCACGTTCAACTCCGAGGCGAGCAGCCACGGCATCGCCCGCGACTTCAGCTGGCTCGACGGCAACGCGTGGGAGAGCGACTTCAAGGACCCGATGTTCGCCGGCGGTGACGACACCAACTGGACCGACGACGTCGACATGACCTACTGGCAGGGCCACGGGTCGGGCACCGGCTTCTACTTCTCCGGCTGCTCCAACCACAACGACACCAAGCTCGCGAACACCGACGCGCGCTGGGGCCAGAACGACGTCGAGTGGATGAGCCTCTTCACCTGCCTGATCCTGGAGGACGTCACCGGCGGCCAGACCTGGGCGCAGCGCTGGGGCCAGGCGTTCCGCGGCCTGCACCAGATCAACAGCTTCACCACGGTCAGCTACAACTCGGCCAACCACGGTGGCAAGTTCGGGCACTACATGTGGCGCTCGCCGTTCCTGTGGTGGAACAACCCGATGAAGGTCCGCGACGCGTGGGCGCAGGCCAGCATCGACACCCAGCCCGCCTCCGTCCGCTGGGCCACGATGGGTCCCGTCACGTCCACGGGCGCGCTGGGCAACTACGACGACTACTTCTGGGGCAAGGGCTCGGTCGGCCCGGACTACACCGCCGGCAACCTGTTCTGGCGGATCTCCGGCGCCTCCTGACCGAGGTCCCGCAACCCACCAGCTGAAATGAGGAACAAGGCCACCGCCGCGACCCCGACCGGGGACGCGGCGGTGAGCTGTGCCCCGGCATCGCCCACCGCTACCGTCCGCCGCGAACCGAACGGCCTACGACACGCCGGGCACGCTGAACGCGATCAGGTTGGATGTCGCCGCCCGTTCGGTGAGCGTCAGGGGCCCAGGCGCTTGGCCGGCCGTCCAGAAGGCATGCGCAGAACAGGCCTGAAGGGCTCGCCCGCGTTGTAGAGCTCCTCCAACTCGGTCACATAAGCCAGCACGGCGGGATTCACGATGTCGGCCAGCGACCGCACCCCGGCCTGTGGCTCGTAGGACGCCAGATAGGTGGCCGCCGCACGCGCGCGCTCCAGCACGGACCTGTCGAAGTTGATCGTCCTTTGGACCCGGCGGGTGGTTTGTCCGCCCTCCCCGGTAGGCTGATCCACGCCTGGAGCACTAGGGGAGGCTGTGATTCCGTCCACACTTCCGTCCGGCGCGAGGTCAGGTTCGAGCATGGGCGAATCTCCTCGGAGTCGTCACTGCGGGTCGCCCCCTCGGAGGGGCCGCGAACCGGCCGATCAGGGCTTTCACATGAGTGGACACGTGCGCGTGTTTAGGACGCACGCACTGTGTGTGACCAGGGCGTTCGCAGTCGGGTGAACATTGCCAGCGACGGAGAGAATCTTGGTCCGGGTGTTCCCCACTGACGTCTCCTCAGTGATGATGTGTCGGCCAGATTAGACGTAATTCCTCCCAGGGGGAACGGCCAGATGATCTACAGCCCGCACCAACAGCTTCACACCTCGTGACGAACTCGTGTTCTACTCGTAGCGCAAGCCCGAGCGCACTCTGGAGTACCTAATGACCGCCATGGACCTGGTGACACTCGCTCAGCAGCAGCCGACGGTGCCGGGCACAGGCAATGTCCGCGGCTGGATCCTGGACAACATCGTTCCGCTGCTTCTCCTCACCGTCGCGCTCCTCCTGCTCTGGCTGGGAGGTGGCAAAGGCGACAACGCGGGCGTCATGCGCCGCCTCGGTGGTGTGATCGTCGCTTTGGCCATCATCGGCCTCGCGGTCACGACCGACGCGGGCTCGAACATCGGCAAGTGGCTCGCCGGCTTGTTCGTCGGAGGCTGACACGTGCGGGTTCGCACTGACGACGAGGTCTACCGGGTCGACGCCGTCTGGCTCGGCCCGCCCAAAGCGACTTTCCCCTGGCGCGCGCGATACGTCGCGTGGGGCGTCGGGATCGTCGTTTTCCTCGTCGTACTCACGATCGAACGGCAGATGGGCGTCGGGTTCGGGTTCTTCTCGACCGCGTGGGCCCTCGTCGCCACGATCCTCCTCACTCGCTTCATCACCCAGCGGATCAGTCATGAACGGCCCCTCACGGCCGTCATGTCGATGTGGGTCCGCGAGCTCACCGCACCTCGAGAGCGCACGGCAAGCACCGGCGGAGCGGCCAGTGCCGCCCGGATCCGGGTCAGTCCGCAGCGGCCTCGTCCCAAGTTGAGCAAGAAACAACGGGCGAGACAGCAGGCCCAGCACCGCCGGACGTCAGCCAGCCGTAAGAAGGAGGTTCGCGGTGTTCGGACGCCGGCGAGACCGTGACCGTCGCTCCGCCCAGCACATCGCCCAGCACGCCGCGGCCGACCCCCGTGAGCGTGACCGAGCCGCATACTCCAAGCGCGGACGCCGCCTGCCCGGCGAGCAGTCCGTGCCGAGCTACACCCCGTCGATCGCCGCCCGCAGCATCGACGGTCACCTGCTGCGCACCGGCCAGGAGGTCTACGCCTGGTACCGGCTCGCGCCGCAGCGCTGGTCGTTCCGCAGCGACTCGCAGCGCCAGGACCTGATCGCCGCGATCGCGGGCCAGTACGCCGAGCTGCAGGGCCGCTGGATGCACCTCCGCGTCACCACGCGGCCGTACCCGATCCGCATGTGGGCCGAGGCGCACGTGCACAACGCCGTCAAGCGCCTGCCGGACACGCCCGGCACGCTGTCGTTCGACGACTACATGGTCGGCGAGCAGCAGCAGCTGATGGGCCGCTCGATGGCCGAGAAAGAGGTCTACCTGGGCGTCCAGGTGCAGACCCGCAACATGATGGACCGCGCCGTCGAACGCGCCGCCCCCGTGCTGCGCAGGGTCTTCCCGGACGCCGTCGACGCCGAGCTGGTCGCGCTTGACTCCGAGGTCGAGCACCTCGACCAGGTGATCGGGTCCGCGGGTCTCGAAGGCCGTCCCGCGACGGCCGAGGAGATGTCCTGGCTGATGCACCGGTCGTGCTCGCTGGGCCTGCCCGCGCCGCGCAACCTGCCCGCCGTGCCGGGTGCCGCGTGGGAACCGGAGGACCTCGCGTCGTTCACCGACGCCGCGGACTTCCACCAGGAGCCCTACTCGCCGACGGTCACCGTGCGCGGCCGCACCGGCTCGAACGCGGGCATCAAGCGGCACGTCGCGGTGCTCACCGTCGGGCTGATGCACGGCCTGCAGATCCCCGAGGTCGACGACCCGTGGGTGCAGCGCGCCGACCGGCTCCCGGCTTCGGTGGAGTGGTCCGCCCGCATCTACGTGCGCAAGCCCGAGGAGGTCTCGGGCGAGCTGTCGCGGCAGATGAGCAAGGTGCGCTCGCAGGTCCGCCACTACACCGACGAGCACGAGCTCGACCCGCCGCAGTCGCTGGCCCGCCAGGCCGGGCGGGTGCTGGAGATCGACGACGAGATGACGTCGGGCTTCACCGCGCTGGGCACCAGGGTGCGGTCGTGGTGGCGGCTCGCGGTGAGCGGCCCGACCGAGCGCGAGGCACTGCGGCTCGCCCAGTCGTTGCTGGAGCTGTACAAGCCGAAGATCGCGATCGAGCACCCCGAGGCGCAGTACGCGATCGCCCGCGAGTTCATCCCCGGCGAACCGCTCTCGAACGGCGCGTACCTGCGTCGCGGCTCGGTGTTGTGGGCCGCGTCGGCTGTTCCCACCGCCACGGCCGAGGTCGGTGACCGCCGCGGGATTCTGCTCGGCGAGACCGTCACGGCCACGCGCCGCCCGGTCGCGTGGGACCCGTGGATGGCGCAGGAGCTCCGGGACGCTTCCGGTCTGACGGCCATGGTCGCGGGCCTCGGTGCCGGTAAGTCGTTCCTCGGCGGCGGCATGGTCTACAAGACGCTGCGGGCCGGCGCGCACTGGACGTTGCTCGACCCGTCCGGTCCGCTCTCCGCGCTCTGCGACCTGCCTGAGCTGCGGCCGTACGCGCGGCCGATCAACCTGCTCAACGCCCAGCCCGGCATCCTCAACCCGTACCGGGTGGTCGCCGAGCCGATGCTCGACCACTTCCTCGACGAGGAGGACCCCGAGCGGGCCTGGCGCCGGGAGAAGGCGCTGGCGGCGGCGACCCGTCGTCGTCTCGTGCTGGACGTGCTCACGGGCCTGCTGCCGTACGAGGTGGCGCGGCTGCCGCAGACGCGCATCGTGCTGCTGCGTGCCGTCCGCACGGTCGGTGGCCGCTTCGACGCGCACCCGGGTCTCGTCTTCGAGGCGCTGCGCCGGGACGCGTCCGAGCACCACGAGCACGCCGTCGTCGTCGCGGACTTCCTCGACGAGATGCGCGAGCGCATGTCGTTGCTCATCCCCGAAGAAGACGACGACCCGTACAACGAGCAGCGCGACGACCGGCTCACCGTCCTCACCA
This sequence comes from Lentzea sp. NPDC006480, assembly GCF_040611995.1. Taxonomy (NCBI): domain Bacteria; kingdom Bacillati; phylum Actinomycetota; class Actinomycetes; order Pseudonocardiales; family Pseudonocardiaceae; genus Lentzea; species Lentzea sp. NPDC006480. The sequence continues at coordinate 6,677 of NZ_JBEXPJ010000012.1, read as the reverse complement.
TGGCGGGCCTCAACCTGCCGAAGGACGGCGTCGGCCGCGAGCACTGGACGGACGCGGAGTCGCTCGGCGTCGAGATGCTGAACCTCGCCGCGTGGCTCACCCAGCGCTCGATCTACGAGAAGCCGAAGGACCAGCGCAAGGGCGTCTGGATCGACGAGGCGTTCTTCCTCTCGGAGGTCCCGACCGGTCGCGTGCTGATGAACCGCTTCGCGCGTGACTCGCGAAAGTGGAACGTCCGCGTGCTCCTGTCGTCGCAGATCCCCGCTGACTTCCTGAAGATCCAGGGCTTCGTCACGCTGCTCGACTCGGTCTTCGTCGGCCGGCTCGACGACGACCAGGCGCAGGCGGACGCGTTGCGGCTGCTCAAGGTTCCGATCGGCGCCGGGTACGAACAGGTCGTCGCGTCGCTCGGCCGCCGTCCCGGTGGCGAGCGCACCGCGACCGAACGCGACCGCGCGCCGCGGCAGTTCATCTTCGGTGACGGCGCCGGCGGTGTGGAGCGCATCCGCATCGACTTCAGCGGCCCGCACCTGGAACACCTGCGCAATGCCCTCGACACGACCCCCGATGCCAAGCGCGACAACGGCAAGGGCGAGCTCGTGCCGACGGACGACAACGCGGCTCCGCAGCCGCCCGCCTACGTGCCCGACGAGATCGACGACGAACTGGCGGCGGACATGGAGCTCGGACTGACGGAGGACGAGGCCCATCTGGTGGGTCACGGTGACGGCACCAACCGCCACCGGGACGGCGCTGCATGACCGCGCTGACGATCGTGCTCGCGATCGCCGCCTTGCTCTGGGCAAGGCGGCGGTTCTGCCCAGGATCGTCATTGTTGGGCACGTCAGCACGTTCGCGTTCGGTCATCGCGGTCGCGGTGATCTTGGCTCTGCAGGTCGTGATCGGCGCCCCGGCGCACGCGCAGTCCTGTGGAGAGGCACCAAATCCGGAACGGCCGGGCGCGGGCATGGTCGGCGCGCTCGACCCGCCCGTCGGCAACGGTCTGCCCGGCTCGCCGTACCTCGAGTACGGCTACGCGGGCATGGTCTGGCACACCTACCAGGCCAAGTGCAACATCGTCCCGGACGCCAACGCCACGATCGACACGTGGGCGGGCAACGAGCTGTTCAGCATCGGCAAGAACATCGTCGGTGCCACGAACGCGTTGCACTACACGGTGATGGGCCGCGGCCTGCTGGTCCCGCTGGACGACGCCGTGAAGAACGGCGTGCAGAAGGTCTACGACAACGTCTACCTGCGCTGGTTCGGCCTGGTGGCGTTGATCCTCGCGATCATGATGTTCCGGCAGATCTGGACCGGCGACTTCGCCACGATCTCCAAACGCGGGCTCTGGGCGTTGGCGGGCATGTGGCTGGCAACGTCCACATTGGCCTTGCCGCAGTTCTACAACCTCCTCGACAACACGCTGGTCTCCAAGACTTCCGAGATCCAGGCGGGGTTCATCGAGGCACCGGAAGAGCAAGGCACACTTCACGTTCTGCCGACGAAGCTGCACGACGCGGTCGTCTACCAGAGCTGGCTGCGCGGTGCGTTCGGCACGCCGGAAGCACCGCAGGCCGCCGAGTTCGGCCCGCGGATCCTCAAGGCGCAGGCGTGGACGACGACCGAGATCGCCGAGCACAAGGACGCGGATCAGGCGGCTCTGGAAGCCAAGAAGGCCGAGTGGAAGGCGCTTGAGGCTCAGCTCGGCACCTCGAAGGGCTACTTCGACGGCACCGACGGCAGCCGCACCGGCGCCGGCTTCCTGGCGTTGCTGCAGTCCATCGCCTTCTCGTTGTTCCAGCTGTTCGCGAAGGCCGCCGTGCTGCTCGCTCAGCTGTTGCTGCGAATTTTGACCTTGGCCGGACCGTTGATCGGTCTCGTCGCGTTGATCCACCACGACCTGCTGCGCAAGGTCGCTCGCGCGGCCGCCGTGACGGTGTTCAACGTGCTGGTGCTCGCGGTGCTCGCGGGCGTCCACGCGTTGCTGCTGCAGGCGATCTTCAACGCGACCGGGCTTTCGTTGCTCACCAGGACTTTGCTCGGCCTGATGCTGACACTCGTCTGCTTCGTGATCGGCAAACCGTTGCGCCGCATGTGGCAGATGGTCGAGATGTCGGTCGGCTCGGCGAGCAACGTGCTGCCGATGAGCGGTGGCGTCCTGTCGAAGATGATGGGCCGCAAGAAGCAGACGGGCCCGACGCCGCAGGACGAGTTCTGGGAGTCCGTGCGGGAGAACGAGACCGACGAAGCGGCACCGCAGCGCGGCCGCAGCCGGGTGCGCCCGGAGGCTTCCAGCCCCGTCATGGCCACGGCTCAGCGCCTCGACCGCGACTCGCAGCCCGGCCAGATCGTCAGCGGTGGCGACGGCTACGGCGTGCGGGCGGGTGCACTGCCCGCTGGATCGGGCCCGGCCGCGTTGCCGGCCGCCCGGTCGCGCGTGGTGGACAGCCCGCCGGTCACCGACCGGCAGTGGGACCGGGTCGACGACGCGGTGCTCGTGCCGTCGCGGTCCACGAGCTACTCGGGTCCGGTGCAGGAACCTCGCAGGGCCGAGACAGAAGTGGTGGCAGGGCGTCAGGTGCACGTGATCTACCGACCGTCGCGCGGCTTCGAAGTCCGGGACAACTGAGAGGGGGCGTAGGTGCCGATCCGTACCAACCGCGGCCGTGCCGCGGTCTACCGCAGGCTCTGGGGCTGGCCGCTGCGTTCCCCGCGGCACCTGGCCGCGTCGATCATCATCTTCGTCGTGGTCGTCGTCGCTCTCGGCGTGATCATCCCGAAGGTGCTGGACCGCAAGCCTTCCGCGCCCACGACGGCCGCCGGTCAGTCGTCGTCGCAGGGCACCCAGGTGGGTCAGCTGCCGTCCAGCGGCGCCTCGCTGCCGACCAAGCAGCCGCCGCCGTCGAACACCGCCTCCGCCGCGCCGCCCGCCGCTGACGCGCAGCTGATCGCGGAGCTGTGGGCGGAGAACTGGATCAAGCCGCCGCCGGACAACGACGTGAACAAGTGGCTCGCGCAGCTCCGTCCGTACACGACGGAGGAGTTCCTCGCGCAGATGGCGACGATCGACCCGAAGAACGTGCCGGACAAGATCACCCAGAAGGTGACGCCGAAGAAGTCCTACGTGTCCTCGGCGGACTTCGAGATCGGCACGGACATCGGCAAGGTCGTCATCACGCTGGTGAAGACGCCGAGAAACGAGTGGCGGGTAAACAGCTACACGAAGGCGAGCTGACCATGCGCCTGATGCTGCTGATCGGAGCTCTCGTCGCGGTCGTCGTGATCGCGGTGGCCACGTCCGGTGTCACGCAGGTGGTCAACAACTCCACGAACCCGGCGGCGCAGGGCGGTCTGCGGCTGACGAGCTGCAACGCGGCGATCGGGCCGTGGGACGCGGGTGGTGGCGACAAGGGCCAGCACGACGCGTCGCGGCTCAACGACGACCAGCGCAACATCGTCGCCCGGATCATCTCCATCGGCCAGGAGCGCAAGCTGCCGCCGCTCGCGTGGCAGGTCGCGATCCAGGCCGGCATGACCGAGTCGGGCCTGCGTCCGCTGAACTACGGCGACCGCGACTCGCTCGGCATCTTCCAGATGCGTCCGTCGATGGGCTGGGGTTCACCGGAACAGGTGACAGACCCGACGTACGCGATCAACAAGTTCTACGACGTGCTGCTGGCCGTGCCCGACTGGGAGAGCAAGCGTCCCGGTGACTCGGCGCAGGCGGTGGAGCGGTCGGCGTTCCCCGACCGGTACCACAACTGGGAGTCCATGGCGGCGTTCCTGCTGGGCGAGCTGGGCCAGATCACCGACCCGGCGGGCTGCGGTTCCGGCGCGGGCCAGTTCCTGCTGGCGTCGAACGCGGCGGGCATCGCCATCGCGTTCACCAAGGAGCAGCTGGGCGAGCCGTACCTGTGGGGCGGCAACGGGCCGGACGCGTGGGACTGCTCGGGAATTCTGGTGAAGGCGTTCGCGGCGGCCGGTGTGAAGATCCCGCGCGTGGCGAACGACCAGTACGAACAGGGCGGCGCTCATCTCCCGGTGCGCGACGCCCAGGCAGGCGACCTGATCTTCTGGGCGACCGACCCTGCGGACCCGCGTTCGGTGCACCACGTGGCCATGTACCTCGGCGGCGACGAGTACATCCACGCCCCCGAAACGGGTGACGTCGTGAAGATCAGCAAGATCAACTGGAATTATCACGAGTTGATGCCGCTGGCCGTCCGGCCGGGCGTGTAGATCGCGGGGAGGCGCTGCATGTTCAACCACGACCCCATCCCGAGGCCTTCCGGACCGCCCGCGTCGAGCACACCAGTGCGTGACTACATGGCGGCCGGTGCTCCGGGTGTGTCGTCCGACTACGTGGTGGTGCCGCGGGCGCTGGCGGAGGCGATGCCGTTGCCCTGGCAGCAGCACTTCACCCACCTGCTCGCGGAGTTCCACCGCACCTACGGCCACCTCAACTGGCCGATCTACCGGGTGGTGCCGTCGCGCTACGAGAAGCTCGCCGATCTCGACGAGGAACAGCTCGCCGAGGTCGGCGTGATCATGGAGATCGACTCCGACGGTTCGCTCGTCTACCGGGACCGGTCCGGGCGTAAGATCGAGAACGCCGAGGACCGCACGGTGCTGGTGTCGTGTTTGGACCCGATCCCGTCTGAGTACGCCAACGCCAACCAGTCCACGCCGCCGAGGGGATTCCCGGCGCCATTGGGAGGCGAACGCGTATGAGCGACAGCAGCGGTTGGTACTACTGCCTGACCCACCAGACGGTCGAGCACGGCAAGGGCTGCAAGGGGCCGGACCGGATGGGCCCCTATCCGGACGAGGCCACGGCGGCTCGCGCGCTGGAGATCGCGCGCGAACGCACTCGTGCCGCTGACGAGGCGGACAAGAAATTCCGCGGCGACGACGAGGACTGAGTTTTTCGGGGGCGAGGCCCGGAGCGCGTGCTCCGGGCCTCGTTCTCAGCTCAGCAGCTGGTGATGTTGAAGCCGAACCCGGCGATCGTGGTGCCGTCGAAGCGGAAGAACGCAAGTCCGTTCATAATTAGCTGGCAATTGCGCCACAATTGAGATTTGACGCGCTGGCGAAATGGTCCGAAAATGACGTGGAATTGACCGCGACTTGAGGTTCTGGCTTGATCGCCTAGTCTGTGCGCCGTGGCCTCAATGGTGATCCGCACCGGTCGTGCTGACCTGGCGTTCGACGGCATCCGGACCGAGTTCGGACTGCGGTCCTCGTTCCCCGCGGCTGTGCTGGCCGAGGCTGAGGCGGCGGTGTCCCGTTCCGCGGGCGATCGTCCCGACCTCACCTCGATCCCGTTGGTGACGATCGACCCGCCCGGCGCGAAGGACCTGGACCAGGCGCTGTGCCTGGAGAAGACGGCTTCCGGGTTCGTCGTGCACTACGCGATCGCCGACCTCGGGCTGTTCGTGACGCCCGGTGGCGCGCTGGACCTTGAAGTCCGGCAGCGCGGGCAGACCATCTACCTGCCCGATGGCAACGTGCCGCTGCACCCGACCGTGCTGTCCGAGGGTGCGGCTTCGTTGCTGCCCGGCGTCGTGCGGCCCGCGGTGCTGTGGACATTCACATGTTCGGCGGCCGGCGTGCCCACTGCGGTCGAGGTGCGGCGGGCGTTGGTGCGGTCGCAGGCGCAGTTCGACTACGCGGCGGTGCAGGAGTCGTTCGACGCGGGCAATCCGCACCCGTCTGTTGCGGCGTTGGCCGAGTTCGGGCCGTTGCGGCGGGCGTTGGCTCGCGAGCGCGGGGCGATCGAGCTGCAGCTGCCCGAGCAGGAGATCGAGTCCAACGGCTCCGGGTGGAAGCTCGTGATGCGGCCGCGGGCCGACGTGGACGCCTGGAACGCCGAGATCTCGTTGATGACCGGCATGGCAGCCGCGTCGATCATGCTGGAGGCCCGGGTCGGGGTCCTGCGGACGCTGCCGAATCCAGATGCCGCGGCGGTTTCGTCCTTGCGGAAGTCCGCGGCTGCGTTGAAGGTGCCGTGGCCTGCTGACGTGTCGCCGGGTGCGTTCCTGGCCGGGTTGGACGCCTCGACGCCGGAGGCGTTGGCTTTGTTCACGGATGCGACTCGTCTGCTGCGAGGTGCTGGGTACTCGGCGTTCAATGGGTCCGTGCCTGACGTGACCACGCATGCGGGCGTTGCGGCGCCGTACACACACGTGACCGCGCCTCTCCGTCGGTTGGTGGATCGGTTCGCCACGGAGGTGTGCCTGGCCGTTTCCGCTGGTCAGGAGCTTCCGGTCTGGCTGGCCGAGGCGTTGCCGCAGCTGCCGTCGCTGATGGGGGCGTCGGACTCGCTCGCCTCGAAGGTCGAACGGGCGTCGTTGGACCTGGTCGAGGCGTGGGTGCTGGCGGGTCGCGTCGGCCAGGAGTTCGACGCCGTGGTGCTCCGCTCCGGCGACCACGAGGCCGAGATCTTCATCGCGACTCCGCCGATCCTGGCCAAGTGCGCCGGCCCGCGCCTGCCCGAGGCCGAACGCATCCGCGTCCGCCTAACTGAAGCCAACCCCACCACCCGCCAGGTCCGTTTCACCCGTTCGTGACGCCACGCGGGGCGCTTTCGTTTGGTTTCGCGCTCACCGGGTTCTTCGCGGCGGCCACGCTCGGCGTCCGGCCGCGGCACGCCGGCCTGGTCGCCGGGGCGGCCG
>NZ_JBEXPJ010000011.1:0-101037 GCF_040611995.1 Lentzea sp. NPDC006480 | reverse complement strand
GAGGATCTCAGTCTCTCGCGGCGGCTCCGGCGGCGCAGGGGCCGGGGCCTTCTTGCGCGGCGGCGGTTTCTCCAGGGCACGCAGATCGGCGCCAGCGTGCTCGCGGGCGTGCCGGACGAGGACATCGCCGCGATCGTCCAGCCCGCCCGGTCGGCATGCGCACGTTCACCTTTCATGCGCGACGAACAGGAATGGGCTCGCGGCTACCCGAGCGACTACCAGCTCGTCGAACACGTCCTGGCCCAGGCCAACGGAGCCGCGCCGGGCACGCTCGGCTGGCACGTCGAGGCCAGCCTGCAGAGCTCCGCGATCACCCAGCAGCAGCGCAACCGGATCATGCACCAGGCCCGCCTGATCGGCGACGTGCTGACCGCCCCGCGCAACGGCCCGCGGTCAGTGCTGATCATCGCCTCCGGAGCCGCGCCCGACCTGCGGACCATCCCGCCCGGCATCGTCCGGCCGGGCGACCGGTTCGTGCTGACCGACGTCGACCCGGACGCGCTGGAACTGGCCCAGAAGCGACTCGGGCTGCTCAACGACTTCACCACCGTGGTGCCGGGCAACATCTTCCGCGCCCTGGGACCGCTGGCCGAGCTCGGGCCGTTCGACCTGGTGCTGGTGAGCGGGCTGTACGACTACCTCAACGACCGCGCGGCCGTCCGGTTGACCGAGGCCGTGCTGACTCGGCTGTGCCGGCCGGGTGGCACGTTCTACTTCTCCAGCACCGGGGTCGGCAACCCGTTCCGCTGGCCGCTGGAGTACCTGATGGAGTGGCAGCTGATCGAGCGCGACGAAGCCGCCGTTCGCGCCCTGCTGCCCGGCTGTGACGTGTCGATCGGCCGCGAGCCGACCGGGCTGGCGTTGCTCACCCACGTCCGGACGCGGAGGGGCTGAGCTCAGGCGATCTGCTCACCGAGCTCCGCGGCCGCGGTGGCGACGAGAGCGAACCCGAGGACGGCGGCCAGCAAGCCGAGCACGGAAAACGAATACTGGAAGACGACCAAATAGGAAAGCCCACCGGGACGGCGACGAAGAGCACGCTGAGGCGTCCCGAGAACTTGGCCACCAGAAATGCGCCCATGGCGAGTACGGCGGCGGCCGGGATCGTCCACCACAGCATCAGCTGCCACCACGACCAGGTGTGGTTCCACCCGAGATAGGTCCGCTTGCCGTCGCTTTCCACCCAGAACTCGAAAGCGCCAGGCTCGGTGGCCGCCGCCTCGGGTGCGGGCGTGGTCACGGCCGGTTTCTCCGTGGTGAGGGACGACGAGGTCGGCGCGGATGGCGTCTGCGAACTGGAGACGGGACTCCCCACCGCGGAATTGCCGGCAGTGGTGGTGGGGACGAGGTGGACGAACACCGCCAAAGCGATTGAGATCAGCGACAACGGCATGCCGACAATTGCGGCCCAGGCGGCAGCGCACGTCAGTTTCCTGTCCGACATGGCCACCGCGCGATCGTGGCAGCGCGGGTCGGGACCCCCGCCCTTTCCCACACAGGTCGACCAGAGCCTTCCCGCATCAGCCACACCATGTTGCGGTGTTGCTCTATCTGCGCGCGTCGCTCAGCGCAGCCCGTGGGCGATCCGGGACACGAAGGCCACCAAGCGGTCCGGCGTGAACTTCTCCGGGTCGGTGAGGACCAGCCGGCCTGACATCTCGGCCAGTGCGAGCATCGCGTGGCCCAGCAGCTCCGAGTCGAGGTCGTCGAGGCCGCCGAGCTCCTTCAGGCCCAGGGCGGCCAGGTCCTCGATCTGGGCCAGGACGCCCGCACGGACCAGTTCCACCTGGGCGCGGAACTCGTGGGGCGTGCCCTCGGGCGGGAGGAGCACCAGGCGCCAGCGGTCCGGGGCGGCTACGACGGCGTTCACGAAGACGCGAACGGCGTCGGCGAAGGCGTCGTCCGGGGCACGAGTGGCGAAGTCGGTGGGGAGGGCGGCGATGACCTGCTCGGTGGCCCGGCCCGCCTCGCGTTCGAGCAGGGCGCTGATCAGCTCGGCGCGGTTGGCGAAGAGGTCGTAGAGGACGGGTTTCGTCACCTGGGCCTGCTTGGCGACGGATTCCATCGTCACGGTGTCGAACCCTGCTGGAATCAGGCTGAGTGCGGCGTCCAGCAGCTGCTCGCGGCGCTGTTCGGGTGGCAGGCGGCGGGCGTACTTGCGACGCGTTGTGCTCACGGGTCCATATTGCTACGGTGACGTAGCTTTCACAAAGCTACGCGGGCGTAGTAATTGGCGGAGGTACGTGATGGAGCCGGACAACCTCGTTCTGCAGCCGCGCGATGTGCAGTTCGACTGGTCGACCCTGCCGATGCACTGGGTTCCGGACGAGCCGGTGACCACGCACGTCATGAACGTCCTGCACCTGCTGCTGCCCGAGGGCGAGCGGTGGTTCGTGCGGACGTTCCAGCAGGTCGTGCCCATGATCTCGGACGACACGTTGCGCGAGGACGTGCTCGGCTTCATCGGGCAGGAGGCGATGCACGCCGAGGCCCACAGCGAGGTGCTCGACCACCTGCTCGCCAACGGGCTGGACCCGCGGCCGTTCACCCGGCAGATGGAGCACGTGTTCCGCAGGATCCTCGGGCCGAAGCCGGGCCTCAGCGCAGAACAGGCCCGTGAGCAACTCATCGAGCGCGTCGCGATCGTGGCCGCTGTCGAGCACTTCACGGCGTATCTGGGCGACTGGATGTTGAACGCCGGCGCGCTCGACCGGGCCGGGATCCACCCGGTGATGCTCGATTTGCTGCGGTGGCACGCGGCTGAGGAGGTCGAGCACCGCAGCGTGGCGTACGACCTGATGTGTCACCTCGACCGGCGGTATGTGCGACGGGCGCGGACGATGCTGCTGGTCGCGCCGGTGCTGTTCTGGCTGTGGGTGCGGGGCGCGCAGTTCATGGTCAAGGCTGACAGGACCACGAAGGCGCGGCTGACGTGGCGTGAGGCGATGAGGGCCGGGCGGCGCGGGTTGCTGCCGAAGCTGTCGGAGATCTTCCGGGCGTTCCTGCGGTACTTCCACCCCGCCTACCACCCGAAGCAGGAAGGGTCGACGTCCCAGGCCATCGCGTACCTGGCGTCGTCGCCTGCCGCTCGCGAGGCGCACTGATGCTGCGAGGGCTGACGAAGTTCGGCGACTTCTACGACGCGGCGGTCACGCGGTTCGGCGGACGAGCGCGTCCGGGAGCTACCCGGGATGCCTTGTGGCTCAACGTTGTCGAACGCTCACAGGTCGCGGACGGCGTGGTGAGCCTGCGGTTCGGTGGCACGGCACTGCCCGCGTGGCAGCCCGGCTGCCACATCGACCTGCACCTGCCGAGCGGACTCCGGCGCCAGTACTCGCTGTGCGGCAACCCGGCGGAGACCACCTACCGGATCGCGGTGCGCGAGGTCGGCGCCGGATCACGCGAGGTCCAGGCGCTGCGAGTGGGCGACCGGATCCAGGTGCGCGGGCCGCGCAACGCGTTCCCGTTCGCCGGCCTCGGGCCGATCGTGTTCGTGGCGGGCGGCATCGGGATCACGCCGATCCTGCCGATGGTCCACGCGGCGGCACGGCGAGGCCTGGACTGGCGGCTCGTCTACTGCGGGCGGTCGACGAAAGCCATGCCGTTCCTGGACGAGCTGCCGATCGGCCGGGTCGACATCCGAATCGGCCGCGGCGGGTCGCTGCTCGCCGACGCCCACCCTCGGGGCGCGGTCTACTGCTGTGGTCCGGCCTCGATGCTCGAACAGGTGCGCGGCGAGTTCTCCTCGCGCTGGCTGCACTTCGAGCGCTTCAGCCCGCCCCCGATCGTCGACGGCCGGCCGTTCACGGTCGAACTCCGCCGCTGCGGGGTATCCCTCGACGTGCCCGCCGACCGGTCCGCGCTCGACGTCATCAGGGACTTCCGGCCGTCGGTCGCCTACTCGTGCCGGCAGGGGTTCTGCGGCACGTGCGACGTCGGCGGCGTGCGGATCTGCGTGGACAGGCCAACCGGTGACCGACTCGTCCTGGAGGAGCTGTGAAGGTGCGTTCCGGAGAAGTCGACCTCGCCGTGCAGGTGCGCGGCACGTCCGGGCCCACGGTCGTGCTGGTGCACGGATATCCCGACACGCACGCCGTGTGGGATCGCGTGGCGACGTTGCTGGAGAACGACTTCCGGGTCGTGACCTACGACGTGCGCGGCGCGGGCGAGTCGACACCTCCGTCCACTGAGGACGGATACCGGCTCGAACACCTCGCTGAGGACCTCTTCGCGGTGATCGACGCGGTCAGCCCGGACGAGCCGGTGCACCTCGTCGGCCACGACTGGGGCTCGATCCAGTCGTGGGAGGCGGTGACCACACCCGGCGCGCGGATCGCCACGTTCACGTCGATCTCGGGGCCGTCGCTCGACCACATGGGGCACTGGTCCCGCAAAGGCTTGTCGATCGCTCACATCAGGCAGTTCTTGCGCTCCTGGTACATCGGCGCGTTCCACCTGCCGGTGCTCGCGCCGCTGTTCTGGCGGCTCTACCTCGGCCCGCGCTGGGGTGGCGTGCTCGAGCGGCTGGAGGGCGTCGAGGTCAAGCCCGCGAGCACGATCACCCGCGATGCCGTGCGCGGGATCTCGTTGTACCGGGCCAACATCCGCCCGGTGATGCGGTCGCCGCGGCACCGGTTCGCGCCCATGCCGGTGCAGGTGATCCAGCCGACCCGCGACCGCTACATCGACACGCGGCCGCTCGACCTGGAGCGCTGGGTGCCGTCACTGCGCCGCCGCAAGATCGTCGCGGGCCACTGGGCGCCGTTGAGCCACCCCGCGCAGCTCGCCCGCATGATCAGCGAGTTCATCGCGGACACCACTCCCCCGCGCGAACTGGTCGTGATCACCGGCGGCGGCAGCGGGATCGGCAGGGCCACCGCGGTGGCGTTCGCCGAGGCGGGCGCGAAGGTCGTGGTGTCCGATGTGGACTTCGCCGCGGCGAAGGAGACCGCGGACCTGGTCGACGGCCACGCCTACGAGGTCGACGTGCGGTCCGAAGACGCGGTACGAGCCTGGGCACGACAAGTCGCGGACGAGCACGGCGTGCCGGATGTTGTCGTCAACAACGCGGGTGTAGGTCACTCCGGGTCGTTCCTGTCGACCACGACCGAGCAGTGGCAGCGGGTGCTGGACGTCAACCTGTGGGGTGTGGTGCACGGCTGTCGCGCGTTCGGTGAGCTGATGGTCGAACGGGGCGAAGGCGGGCACATCGTGAACCTGTCCTCGGCGGCGGCCTACCTGCCGTCGAAGATCCTCTCCGCGTACGCGACGAGCAAGGCCGCGGTGTTCATGCTCTCGGACTGCCTGCGGGCCGAGCTCGCGCCGCACGCCATCGGTGTCAGCGCGATCTGTCCCGGGCTGGTGAACACGAACATCACAGCCACCACGACGTTCTCGGGGGTGAGTGCCGAGGAGCAGAGCCGCAAGCAGGACCGCGCGTCCCGCATCTACGCCCGGCGCGGCTTCGGCCCCGAGGGCGTGGCCGGCGAGATCGTGCGCGCCGTCCGCCGCAACCGCCCGGTGGTGCCGGTGACGGTCGAGGCGAAGGCGGCACGACTCGCGAGCCGCGTCGCGCCGGGGATCCTGCGCGCGTTCGCCAAGCTAGACGTCGGCTAGCTCGCCACCGAACGCGGCGGCGAGGCGGAGCCAGGGCGCGGCCTCCTCCGGCCGGCCCTGCCGCTCCAGCGTGCGCCCGAGCAACAGGTGGGCGTAGTGCTCGACCGGGTCGCGGTCCACGATCACGCGGAGCTGCTCCTCGGCCTTGCCCAGCTGCGCCGAGTGGTAGTAGGCGCGGGCCAGCAGCAGGCAGAGGTCCGTCTGGAAAGGCACATCCCCGACGACCTCCGCGAGCAGCTGCGCGGCCTTGGCGTAGTCACGCGCCTCGAACAGCAGTTGTGCGCGTTCCCACTTGTCGGCCGCGCTCTCCACGTGCCCCTTGTCGAACAAATGCGTCGCGGTGACCCAGCGGTCTTCCGACACGCCACCGAAGTCGTACATTCGTACCTCCCGTCCGGACCCGTACAACGCCGTCCGGCGGCAGGTATTCCCGCCTTCAGAGCAACGGAAGCGGGTCGAACGAGCGACCCTCCCAGAGCTGCCGCGATACCTCCTCCGGGTATGCGGTCTCCTCGTCCTCGACGTCGAAGACCCGAGTCGTGCGATCAGCGCCGTACGCGGGCCAGCCCGGCTCGCCGTTGATCGCGAAACTCGTCCACGCCGCCCGCATCCGCCCGGACACCTCCCACGACACCGGCGTGATCTCACCGAGCACCGCGGCCGCCTGCCCCCGGTCGATGTTGCCGAACACCATCGGCACGTCCATGCCGTGGCACGCGCGGAAGATCGGCGTCGGCTCCCACGCCACCACGTAGACGTGCGCCCGGCCACCCGCGGCCACCTGAGCTTCCGCGAGGTGCAGCGACGGCATCCGGAACAGCCAGTCCGAGCACACCAGCTCGAACAGCTCCTCCGGCGCGAGGTCCGGATACGCGAGGCCGGGCGTGAGCACGTCCACAGCCTCCGCCGCCTGTTCCGCGGTCACGGTGCCCACCAGACCCTCGATCACCGACAGCAGCCGCTGCTCGTGCCGCGTGTGCCCGGCGATCAGCTCGACGTCCCGCGCCGAACCCGAAGCCACCGCCTGCCACGGTGAGACCGGCAGCACATCGCCGTCGACGACCGGGGCGAACGGGACCTGCTTGTACGCGGCCTGCCCCCAGCGGCCGGCGAACTGGCCGATCTTGGCCATCACCTCGTCACCGGCGGACGGCAGCAGCTCGGGCTCCACAGTGGACAGATCCTCGACCGTCGGCCGCAGCCCCAGCTCGGCAGCGCACGTGGCGGCGACGTCGGCCGCCAGCTCCGGCGTGAAGAACGTGCCGGGCACGCTGCTCGCGATCGCCCGGTGGAACAGCCCGGCAGCTCGTGGCATCGCCAGCAGAGCCGCGACCGAGCCACCACCGGCGGACTGGCCGAAGATCGTCACCCGCGCCGGATCCCCGCCGAACGCCCGGATGTCAGCGCTCACCCACTGCAAAGCCGCGACCTGATCGAGCAGGCCGCGGTTGGCCGGAGCGCCCTCGATCTGCGCGAAACCCTCGATCCCGACGCGGTAGTTGAACGTGACCAGCACGACGCCGTCCGAAGCCAGCCGGGCGCCGTCGTACTCGGGCAGGCCGGACATGCCGACCGTGTAGGCACCGCCCTGGATCCACACCATCACCGGCAGGTCACCGGAGACGTCGGGCGACCAGACGTTCACGGTCAGCCAGTCGTGCCCGGCCACGCCCATGCCGTCCATGCCGAAGAACCCGGCCTGCGGTGGCGGTGGACCGAATTCCGAGGCATCCCGGACGCCCTCCCACGCGGCAGCCGGCTGGGGCGCGGCGAACCGCAGCGCACCCACCGGGGGCGCGGCGAACGGGATGCCGCGGAAGACCGCGACACCCGATTCCATAGTGCCCCGAACCATTCCACCGCTGACGCGCACCTCGACCATGCGCGGATCGTCGCCCCTGCACCCCCGGCGGCGCCACGCAATTTCCCGGCGTCAGGCCGTGACGACGACCTTCGCGCGGGCGTGCTCCAGCTCCACGTGCCGGATCGCGTCGGGCGCGTCGGTCAGCGGATAGGTCCGCTCGATCACCGGCACCAGCTGCCCTGACTCGGCGAGGTCGCGCAGCGCGGCCAGGTTCTCCTTGCTGGGCTTGGTTTCCAGCACCACCAACCGCTGCCGGGTGAACGACCCGATCAGCTTTGCCTGCACCATCAACCGGTACGGCCCGAACAGCACCCCGCCCGTGAAGGTGCCTCCCCCGGACAGCACCAGCGTCCCGTCCGGCGTGAGCACGCTGCGCAACGAGGCCATCGATCGGTTCCCCACCAGGTCGAAGACCATGTCGTAGCGCTCGGAACCGTGCGTGAAGTCCGCGAACCTGTAGTCGATCACCTGATCCGCACCCGCCGATCGCACCTGCTCGACGTTGCGCGTGGAGCACACACCGGTCACGACAGCCCTGCGCGCCTTGGCGATCTGCACCGCCAGCAGCCCGACCCCACCGGACGCGCCGTTGATCAGCACCCGCTGCCCGGCCTGCAGCTCCCGCAACCCCGTCCACGCCGTGTTGCCCGCCAGCGGCAGCGTCGCCGTCTGCTCGAACGACAGGTTCGCCGGCTTGCGCTCCACCAGCCGCGCGGGCACCCGCACGTACTCGGCGAAAGACCCCTCGACCTGGCCGAACACCTCGTCCCCCACCCGCAGCAGCCCGTTCACGCCGGCCCCGACCGACTCGATCACCCCCGCGAAGTCCATGCCGCGAATCCTCGACTTCGGCCCGCGCAGCCCCAGGAACAGCCGCGCGAAGTACGGGTCGCCGCGCATGATGTGCCAGTCGGCGGCGTTCACCGACGACGCCCGCACCCGCACGAGCACCTCGCCGGCAGCCGGCACCGGCTGTTCGACCTCACGCAGCTCCAGCACATCCGCCGAGCCGTACCTGTCCTGCACGATCGCCTTCATCGCGGCCTCCCTCGCTTGCCGCAGAAGGTATGTCGCGCCGACGCCCGGCCACATCAGGGACGACCCCTAGGGCGGCCACCCGATGTCCCCTGACAACAAAGCGCGCGGAACACCGGCTCTCGTCGGCGTTCCGCGCAGCGCTCCATCAAGACCGCGTGCTACAGCGGCAGTTCCTGGCCCGTCTGCTCCTTGACCATGTACTCGGCGTACCAGTCGGGCCAGTTCTCGTCGAACTCGCCGCCGTTGCGCTTCTCGTGCTCGCCGTGCGCCATCGCCGCGCGGCGCAACGCCGAAGCCAGGTCGGTGATCGACGCGTAGGTGGTGTCGTCGGCGTCGACACGACCGGGCAGGCGGGTCGTGACCTCCTGCAGGATCCACAGGTTGCCGTCCGGGTCGGCGAGCTCGGCGCGCGAGAAGTAGCTGCGGCGTTCCGGGTCCACGCCCTCGACGGGGCCGTCCGGGCCACCGTGGTAGATCGGGCCGACCTTGACGCCCGCGGCGAGCAACGCCTCGTGCGTCTCGACGATGTCGTTCACGATCAGGAAGTGCCTGCCGGAGCCGGGTTCCGCGGTCGTGACGCCCTCACCGAAGTGGATGGACGCGTTGGAGCCGTTCGGGGTGAACTGCACGACCCACGGCGGGGTGACGTCGAGCCTCCAGCCCAGGCGGCTGTAGAACTCCTTGGCACGCTCGACATCGGTGACGCCGATGACGGTGACTTCGAGCTTCATGTCGATGTCGGTCAGAGCCTTCATTTCGCTACTTCCTTTGCCAGATCGCGGAGGCCGTTGAGGAACGCCTCGGAGAAGGTGGGGAACGGTTGGATGACGTCGAGCAGCACGGACAGCGGGACCTTCGCGCGGATCGCGAGGGTGGCCTGCTGCAGCCACTCGCCGGCCTCGGGGCCGATGGCGTAGGCACCGGTGAGCACCGAACCGTCGGAGACGAGGGTCAGGAAGCCGGGTCGCGTGGCGTACTCACGGGTGTAGGTGGCCGTGCGCGCGACGCCGGACAGGTGGGCGGTTGCGGTGTACTTTCCTTCTGCCGCACCGACTGCGGCGACCTGCGGGTCGGTGAACACGACTCGCGGAACCGCGCTGTAGTCGACTTCCGACGGTGTGCCGAGGATGTTCGCGGCGGCGACCCGGCCCTGGTACTTGCCGGCGTGGGTCAGGTTCCACTGGCCCGTCACGTCGCCGACCGCCCAGATCCCGGGAGCCACGTTCATCCGCGCGTCGGTGTGCAGGCCGTGCGGATTCGGTTCGATGCCCACGGTTTCGAGCCCGATGCCGTCGACCCGCGGACGCCTGCCGGTGGCGACGAGGAGCCTGTCGCCGCGCAGCTGCGTGCCGTCTTCGAGGTCGAGCACGTACTCGTCCCCGTCCTTGGCAGCCTTGGTGACGTGGCGGCCGAAGTACAGCTCCACGCCCGTCAGCGACTCACCGAGCGCACGGCCGACCGCTTCCGGTTCTCGGGGCAACAACCGATCCGCACCCTCGACCAGCGCGACCTCGGAGCCGAGTCGCTGGAACGCCTGCGCCATCTCGACACCCACGGGTCCGCCGCCGAGGATCAGCAGCCTGCCGGGGATCTCCTCGACGCCGGTGGCCTCGCGGTTCGTCCACACGTCCAGTTCGCGGAGGCCGGGAATCGGCGGGATGAAGGCCGTGGAGCCCGTGGCGAGCACGATGTGGTCGGCGGTGTAGGTCTGGTCGCCCACTGCGACGGTGTGCGGACCGGCGATCCGGCCTTCGCCGCGCAGCACGTCGATCCCGGCGTCGCGGGCCCACTTCTCACCGCCCGCGTCGTCGTAGGACGAGACCATGAAGTCCCGCCACTCCAACGCCGCCTTGACGTCGATCTGGCCGCTGATCGCCTCACGCGCACCAGGCACGTCCTGCGCTGCCGCCACTGCCTCGCCGGGCCTGAGCAACGTCTTGGACGGGATGCACGCCCAGAACGAGCACTCACCACCGAGCAGCTCACGTTCGACGATCGCGACTCGGAGTCCTCCGTCGGCGACGGCAGCGGCGAAGTGCTCGCCGGGTGACCCGCCGCCGATGACGATGACGTCGTAGTTGTTCACGTTCACACACGTCCCGGAAGGCGCGTCGTGACCTCCTGCAGCACCCAGCCGTTGCCGTCGGGGTCGCTGAACGAGGCGAACGAGCCGTAGCTGGCGCGGTCGGCGGCGGGACCGTCGACCCGGCCTTCGGTGCCCGCGTGGTGGAAGACGCCGGTCTTGTCGTGGAAGATCTCGCTGACCTCGACACCGCGGCTGATCAGGTCCTGCCGGGCGGCCACGATGTCGTCGACGATCAGGTGCAGGCCCTCGGCGCTGCCCGGTGCGGCGTTCGTGACGCCGCTGCCGAAGATGATCGACGCGGGCGAGCCGGGCGGGGTGAGCTGGGTGAGGCGGTAACCCTCGTCGTTCGCGAACTCGGCGTCGAAGCGCCAGCCCAGCGTCTTGTAGAAGTGGATCGCGCGGTCGACGTCGCTGACCGGGATGACCGCCACCTCGAACTTGAAGTCCATCTGAGTTCGTCTCCTTCGTTTTCGGTAACTCGAGATTGCTCCCGCCAGGGGGCGCTTCGAACCCGTGGAACCCCCTGGTCGATCCCTGGCACGTAGGCTCGGGCCCGTGTCGGACGATCTCCTGGGCAGACGTACTGAGGGCGAGCAGCTGGACCGGCTGTTGACGCAGGCCAGGTCAGGTGCGGGCCAGGTGCTGGTGCTGCGGGGCGAGGCCGGGATCGGCAAGACCGCGCTGCTCGACCACGTGTCGGCGCGGGCCGCTGGGTTCCGGGTCACCCGGGCTGCCGGCGTCGAGGCCGAGAGCGCGTTCCCGTACGCGGGCCTGCACCAGCTGTGCGTGCCGTTCCTGGACCGGCTCGACAAGCTCCCGGCACCGCAGCGCGAGGCTCTGGGCACCGCGTTCGGGATGGCCGCCGGGCCTCGGCCGACGCGGTTCATGGTGGGTCTGGCGGTGCTGACGCTGCTCGCCGAGGTCGCCGACGAACAGCCGCTGGTGTGCCTGGTCGACGACGCGCAGTGGCTCGACTCGATGTCGTCCGCGGTGCTCGGGTTCGTCGCGCGCCGGCTGCTGGCCGAACGGATCGCGCTGGTCTTCGTGCTGCGCGAGGGCAACGACTACCTCGACGGGTTGCCTGAGCTGTTCGTGCGCGGCCTGGACGACGCGGACGCCCGCGCGCTGCTCGAGTCGGTGATCAAGGGCCCGGTGGACGGGCGGGTGCGCGACCGGATCGTCGCCGAGGCCCGCGGCAACCCGCTGGCGTTGCTGGAGCTGCCGCGCGAGGTGGCCGACGGGCTCGATCCCGGGCCGCTGACCAGCAGGATCGAGCAGAGCTTCGTCCGGCAGATCGAACCGCTTCCCCTCGACACGCGGCTGCTGTTGCTGACCGCCGCCGCCGAACCGCTCGGGGACGCGACGCTGTTGTGGCGTGCGGCCGGGCTGCTCGGGCTGGGCGCGGACCCGGCGGCCGCGGCGGTGGGTACCGGGCTGATCGAGTTCGGGGCACGCGTTCAGTTCCGGCATCCGCTGGTGCGGTCGGCGGTGTACCGGTCGGCGTCCACCGTGGACCGGCAGCGTGTGCACCGGGCGCTGGCCGACGTGACCGACGCGGCGATCGACCCGGACCGCCGTGCGTGGCACCGGGCCCAGGCCACCACCTCGCCGGACGAAGAGGTCGCCGGGGATCTGGAGAACACGGCCTCACGTGCGCAGGCCCGTGGTGGCCTGCTCGCCGCCGCCGCGTTCCTCGAACAGGCCGCCGTGCTCACGCCGGAACCCGGCCGGCGCGCCGATCGTGAGCTCGCCGCCGCGCGGGCCAAGCGCGACGCGGGTGCGTTGGACGCGTCGTTGCGGTTGTTGTCGGCTGTCGAGGCCGGTCCGCCGGACGAGCGCCGCAGTGCCGAGATCGAGCACCTGCGCGGGCACATCGCGTTCGACCAGCGCCGGGTCGCCGAGGCCGCTCCCCTGCTGTTCAGCGCCGCTCGCCGGCTGACCTCCTTCGATCCCGACCTCGCTCGTGAGACGCACCTGGAAGCCTTGTCGGCGGCCATCTGGGCCGGGTCACCGCTGGCCGACGCGGCTCGTACCGCTCCGCCGGAGCGCACCCCGCCGTGCGCCCTCGACCTGGTGCTGCGGGCGTTGACTTCCCGCATCACCGACGGCTACGCGGCATCCGTGCCGCACATGACCCGCGCGCTGGACGAGGTGCGGGCGGTGAAGGTCGGCGCCGAGGACATCAGCCGCCTGCCGTGGCTCTTCGGCAACCGCGCGGGCGGGATCATCGCGTCGGAGATGTGGGACTTCGAGACGCGGCGCGCGTTCGCCCAGCAGCAGGTCCGCCTGGCCCGTGACGCGGGCGCGCTGGTCCAGCTGCAGTTCGCGCTGAACTTCTTGGCGGACAACGAACTCCTCGCCGGTGAACCGGCGGCCGCGCAGGCGTTGATCGAGGAGGACCAGCGCATCTCGGAGGTCACCGGCACGCCGCCGGTGAGCTACGCGGTGCTGTTGCAGGCCGCGTTCCGGGGTGAAGACCTCGCTTCCTCCGTCGGCGCACAAGCTCTCGCCGACGGGCAGGGACGTCTGGCGACCATCGCGGACTGGACGTCGTCGATCCTCCACAACGGACTCGGCCGCCACGATCTGGCCCGCGACGCCGCTCTGCGCGTGCCCGACTCGCTGGTCTACACGTGCCTGGTGACCTCGGAACTGGCCGAGGCCGCCTCGCGCACAGGTGATGCTGCTCTGGTGGCTCAAGCCCTGGAACGTTCCGCGGCCTGGGTCGACACCGGCTGGTCGTTGGGCATCAAGGCCCGGCTGCGCGGATTGAACGGAGACGCGGCCGGCTTCCGCGAGTCGATCGACCACTTCGCGGGCACGGGTCTGCGGACCGAACTGGCACGCGCGCACCTGCTGTACGGCGAGTGGCTGCGCCGCGAGGGCCAACGCGTCGACGCTCGCGACCACCTCCGCACGGCTCACGAGATGCTGACGGCGTGTGGCATGCCGACGTTCGCTGACCGGGCTTGGCGAGAACTGCAGGCCACCGGCGAGACGGCCCGCAAGCGCACCGCCGAGCCCACCGACGAGCTGACCGCGCAGGAGTACCAGATCGCGAGGCTGGCGCGCGAGGGCTACTCGAACCCGGAGATCGGCACCCGCCTGTTCATCAGCCCGCGCACGGTGGAGTGGCACCTGCGCAAGGTGTTCGGCAAGCTCGGCGTGACCTCGCGCCGCCAGCTCCGCGACGCTGCTTTTTAGTGGCGTGGCTCGAAACGTTGCCGAGCGAGTTCGCGGTCGGACAGGCGCATCGCGGCCCCAGCACGAGGACAGCGGCCAGCACCTCCACCGACCCGATCCGCCGCTCGCCCATGGCGAACGGCGTCAGGACCTCTCGGAGGTGCTGACCGCGATCTCGCCACCAGCACCGGACAACGTCTGAACGATCAGCCCGCCGCGTACCGGCTCACCGGCCGCGGCAGCCCGTAGTGGTCGCGCAACGAACTCCCGGTGTACTCGGTCCGGAACAGTCCGCGTGCCCGCAGCAACGGCACCACCTGGTCGACGAACTCCTCCAGCCCGGACGGCAGCAGCGGCGCCATGACGTTGAACCCGTCCGCCGCCCCGGTCCGGAACCACAGCTCGATGTGATCGGCGATCTGTTCGGGCGTCCCGGCCACGACCTGGTGCCCGCGCCCGCCCCCGAGCCTGCCGAGCAGCTGGCGCAACGTCAGCCGCTCCCGCACCGCCAGGTCGCGCACGAGCTCGAACCGGCTCTTGGCACCGTTGACCTGAGTCACCGGCGGCAGTTCCGGCAGCGGCGAGTCCAGCGGGTGCCCGGTCAGGTCCACCCCGATCAGCTCGGTGAGCTGCCGCACCGCCCGCGCCGGAATGATCAACGACGTCAGCTCGTCCGCCAGCGCGGAGGCTTCTTCTTCCGTGCCACCGAGCACCGGCACGATCCCGGGCAACACCTTCACCCCGTCGGCAGGACGACCGAACTCGGCCACCCGGCGCTTGAGGTCCGTGTAGAACGCGACCGCTTCCTCGTGCGTCTGCTGCGCCGTGAACACCGCCTCCGCCCACCGCGCCGCGAACGCCTTGCCGTCCTCACTGGACCCGGCCTGCACCAGCAGCGGATGCCCCTGCGGGCTGCGAACGGCGTTCAACGGCCCGCGCACGGAGAAGAACCGGCCGCGATGACCGATCTCGTGCACCTTGGACTCGTCCGCGAACACCCCTGAACCCTGGTCGACGACCAGTGCGTCGTCCTCCCACGAGTCCCACAACGCGGTCACGACGTCGAGGAACTCGTCCGCCCGTTGATAACGCTCACCGTGCTCGGTGTTGGTCTCGCGGTTGAAGTTCTGCGCCGACCGGTCCTGCGCGGTGGTCACGATGTTCCACCCGGCTCTGCCGCCGCTGATGTGGTCGAGCGACGAGAACAGCCGCGCGAGGTTGTACGGCTCGCTGAACCCGGTCGAGGCGGTCGCGATCAGTCCGATGTGGTCGGTCACCTGCGACAGTGCGGTCAGCAGCGTGAGCGGCTCGAACCGGCCGGCCGCGGTGTGCCGGACATCGCCCCAGATCTGCACTCCGTCGGCCAGGAACACCGAGTCGAACGTGCCGCGTTCGGCGATCTGGGCCAGGTTCTGGAAGTGCGCCACGTCGTCGAGCGCCTTCGGGTCGGTGCGCGGATGCCGCCAGGCCGCCTCGTGGTGGCCGACGCCCATCAGGAACGCGTTGAGGTGCAGCTGACGTTCGGTCACTTCGAGACTCCTGCCAACGAGAACTGCAAGGGATCGGTGTAAAGAGCGCAGAGCTGGACGGCGCCGGCGGCCACCCCGAGCACGTCCACGCCGAAGCTGCTCGGCAGCACGAGCTCGGGCGAGGTGCACAGGCCGGACGCCCCGGCCACCTCGGCACGCAGCGCGTCGACGCACTCGGGCAGCCAGTTCGTGCCGATCTCGGTCACGACGAGCACGTCGGGGTTGATGAAGTCGAACAACACGGCGGCGGCCCGGCCGATGATCCCGGCACGTTCCACCAGAACCTCGACCGCGGCCCGATCTCCGTCCTTGGCGAGGTTCGCCAGGTCCATCATGGACGGTCGCGGCACCACACCTCGTTGCCAGGCCCGGTGTGCCCACGCCTGGTCGGCCACCGTCGCCTGCAAACAGCCGGAACGGCCGCACTGGCAGTCGATCGCGGGATCACCCAGCGCCAGATGCGCCACGTCCCCCGCCGCCGACCGCGCCCCGCGATGGGTCGTGCCGCCGGTGACGATCGCCGCGTCGACCACGTTGCCGACGAACAGGTGCAGCATCGACTCCCGGTGCCCGGCCTGACCGAGGAGCTGCTCGGCCTGGGCGAGTGCGCGGGCGTGGCTGTCCACCAGCACCGGCAGCCCGGTGCGCGCGGTCAGCAGCTCCCGCACGCGCACGTCGCGCCACCCCAGCGAGGCGTGCTGCACCAGCACACCCTGCTCGGTGTCGACCCAGCCACCGGCGGCCACCCCGAGCCCGATCGGCACGAGACCGGGCAGTTGTGAGGCGTGCAGCCGCAGCAACCGGTCCGCGGCCGTGGTCAGCACACCAACGGGATCCGCCGGATCGTCGTGCGGGATCACCTCACGAACGAGCATCCGGCCGCGCAGGTCGAGCAACGCGAGCGTGCAGTACTCGTGCGCGACGTGCAGCGCCGCCACGACGTGCCGTCCGGTGTCGATGTCCACCGGCACGTGCGGACGCCCGATCCCCTGGTACGGCACCGCTTCCGACGCCTCGACCAGCAGCCCGGCGTCGGCGAGCGCCGAGCAGCTGCGGGTCACGGCGGCGGGGCTCAGTCCCGTCTCGCGGGCGATCGTGCTGCGAGCGATCGGGCCGCTCCGCAGCAACGCGCGCAGTGCCGTCCCGGCCGGGGTGGTCATGAGATCAGTGGTGGACCGGCCGGGGACAGCGCCGGCCCGATCGCCCGCGCTGCTCCCGGCGTGCGACCCCGGCCCCAGCCGATCTCCCGGCGGTAGCTGCCGAGCAGCCCGGTGCGCCGCAGATGTTCTTCGTCGTGCGCGAAGGACGCCTCCGGCAACGGGTGCGTGTGCGGGGCGACGAACAGCGCGTCGGCCGGGCAGTTCGCCTCGCACTGGAAGCACGTCTGGCAGTCGGACTGCCTGCTGATCACCGGCAGCCCGTCCTCGCCCCGGTCGAAGACGTTGGTCGGGCACACCAGGATGCACTTGTCGCACGCGATGCACTGCTGGGTGGAGATCAGCTCGATCACGCCACCACCGCCTCGGGCCGCGCCCACACCTCGTCCAGGCCGCCGCTCGTGATCCTGTGGTGCTGCGAGGGATCCAGCTCCGGGTGGTCCAGCCGCTTGGCCATGCCCCGGCTTTCGTTGCGCACCAACGCCGACGTGTACATCCACCTGGCGTGCGCGACCATCGCGGCCGCCTGCCGGGCGGGCAGCGTCGCGGTGCCCACGGCCTCCACCGACCGCATCGACGCCCAGGCGCCGTCCAGCACTGTCAGCGCCTCACGCAGAACATCTCCGTGACGCAGGTAGTTCTTGTCGTACGGCAGCACCTCGGCTTGAACCGTGCGAACGACCTCGGCGACGTCGACGTGGGATCCCTTGCCGGTGGGGCGCAACCCTGCTCCGCCGGCGGCCTGCACGCGCCGCGCACCTCTGCCGAGCGAACGCGCGAACCGTGCCGCCGCACGGCCGGACCACGATCCGGACGAGATGGCCCAGGCCGCGTTGTGGCTGCCACCGCCGGTGAACCCGCCGCAGATCAACTCACGGGTCGCCGCGTCACCAGCCGCGTAGAGCCCCGGGACCGTGGTGGCGCAGCCGTCGTCGACGATGCGGATGCCACCGGTGCCGCGGACCGTGCCCTCGGCGAGCAGGGTGACCGAGAACGGGTCGGTGAACGGGTCGACGCCCAGCCGGTCGAACGTCAGGAAGAAGTTGGGCTGGGCCAGGCGCATCGCCTTCCGCGCGGCCTCGTCGGCGAGGTCCAGTTTGCAGAACACCTTCTCGGACAACAGGGTCCTGGCGATCACCGACCGGCCGCGCTGGCTGCCCGCGCCCTCCAGCACCGAGCCGTCTGCGCGGTAGAAGGTGGCGTAGTTGTAGAACGCCGTCTTGGTCACCGAGGTGTGCTCCGGCGCGATGCCGTAGGCGTTGGAGAACTCCATGCCCGACAGCTCCGCGCCCACCTCGGCCGCGAACAACGCGCCGTCGCCGGTGTTCACGTTGCAGCCGAGGGCTTTGCTCAGGAACGCGCACCCGCCGGTGGCGAGCACCACCGCACCCGCGCGGACCCGGAACGGCCGGTCCGCCTGGCGCTGGTGCCCGGCGGCTCCGGCCACCGCGCCGTCGACCGAGGTGAGCAGCTCGGTGACCGGGCTGTGGTCGAGAATCGTGACACCGGCCCGGCGCACGCGGATCCGCTGCCGCCGCATGTACTCCGGGCCCTGCAGGCCGTTGCGCAACGGCGTGCCGTCCGGCCCGACGGGAAACGGGTACCGGCCGGCGGAGGCCAGCTCGTTGATCCGGTCGTAGGTCTCGTCGAGCACCCTGGCCATCCAGCGCCGGTCGGCGAGGTAGCCGCCGAGTGCCTCGCGGCTCGCCATCGCGGCCTCGCGGGCCTCCTGCGACGGCGCCACGTACCAGACACCGGTGCCGCCGGACGCGGTCGCGCCGCTCGTGCCGCAGTAGCCCTTGTCCGCCAGCACGACCGAGGCACCTTCCTCGGCTGCTTTCAAAGCCGCCCAGGTCGCGGCCGGTCCTCCGCCGACGACCAGCACGTCCGTGGTGAGTTCTAGCGTCATGGCACGCCTCCTCAGGCTCCGACGGGAACGCGCCACGAGGTGAAGCGGCGCTCCAGACCGACCAGCGCCTGGTTGAACAGCACACCGATGGCGGAGATCGTGATGATGCCCGCGTACATCTGCGGGATCGCGAAGTTGTACTGCGACGCGTTGATCAGGTAGCCGAGCCCGGCCTTGGCGCCGACCATCTCCGCGGCCACCAGCACCAGGATCGACACCGCCCCGGCCAGCCGGATTCCGGTGAACACGGTGGGCACCGCCGCGGGCAGGATCACCTTCTGGAACAACCGGAACCCGTTCAGGTTCATCGACTTCGCCAGCCGCAGCAACGTCGGGTCGACGCCACCGACCGCGCTGATCGTGTTCAGCAGGATCGGCCAGGCGCAGGCGTAGAAGACGATCGCGATCTTCGACGTCTCGCCGATGCCCAGCAGCAGCACGAACACCGGCAGCAACGCCAGCGCGGCGGTGTTGCGGAACACCTCCAGCACCGGGCTCAGCAGCGTGGACACCGGCTTGTACCAGCCGATCAGCAGCCCGAGCGGCACCGCACCGGCCACGGCGAGCCCGAACCCGGCGAGCGACCGAGACAGCGACGCCCGGGTGTTCTCCAGCAGCTGCCCGCTCACCAGCAGGTCCCACCACGCGCCCAGGACCGTGGAGAACGACGGCAGGAACGTGGCGTCGACCAGGCCGAGCCGGGGCGCGACCTCCCACACCGCCAGCAGCACCACGATCGCGATGCTGCGGCCGGCACCGGCCAGCACCGCGTCCAGCACCCGCCGAGTCCGTTGTGGACGAACCGGCGCCGGCGCGACGACGATCTCAGAACGTGATTCCAGCAGTGCGGTCATGTCCTCACCACCTCCTTCTCCTGAAGCTGAGCGCGGGAGACCTCGTCGTGCAGCAGATCCCAGATGCGGTGCCGATGATGGGCGAACGCCTGACTGGACCGCGGGTCGCCGGTGCTCACCCGATCACCGAGGTCGACCTCGACGACCTCCTTGACCCGCCCTGGCCGGGACGTCAGCACGGCCACGCGCTGACCGAGCAGCACCGCCTCGTCGATCGCGTGCGTGATGAACACGATCGTCTTGCCGGTGCGCTGCCAGATCCGCAAGAGCTCTTCCTGCAACGATTCGCGGGTCTGTGCGTCGAGAGCTGCGAACGGTTCGTCCATCAGCAGCACGGACGGGTCGTAGGCGAGGCTGCGGGCGATCGCGACGCGCTGCCGCATGCCGCCGGAGAGCTGGTGCGGGTGCCGGTCCTCGAACCCGGTGAGCCCCACCAGGTTCAGGAACTCCCGCGCCCGCTCAGCCCGTTGCCGCCGCGGCACACCCGTGGCCTCCAGGCCGAACTCGACGTTGCCCTGCGCGGTCCGCCACGGCAGCAACGCGTACTGCTGGAACACGATTCCCCGGTCCAGGCCCGGTCCCGTGATCGGCTTGCCGTCCAGCAGGATCTCACCTTCGGACGGCGAGGTGAGCCCGCCGAGCAGGTCCAGCAGCGTCGACTTGCCGCACCCGCTCGGACCGACGAGCACGACGAACTCGCCACGCTCGATGTCCAGGTCGATGCCGTCGACGGCGGTGAACTCCGTGCCCTTCACCGGAAACCGCTTGGTGACGCCGCGGAAGCTGATGTGCGGGCTCATTTCGCGAGCTCGTTGTACTCGTTGGTGTAGAGGTCGGCGAGCTTGACCTGGCTCTTGAGCTCACCGCGGTCGGTGAGCCAGTCGACCCACACCTGCAGCTCCTTGTCGAGGATCTTGCCGCCCTTCTCCGCGACTCCGGTGGACTTCCAGAACTTGAGGGCGCCGGAGTCCTCGTTGCGGCCGCGTTTTCCGACGATCTCGACCTTGCGCGCGATGACCTGCTCCCGCGGCGTGGTGCGGCTCCACTCGATGGCCTTGGCGACGCCGGACACGAACGTGCGGACGGTGTTCGGGTTGTCCCGCAGGAACTTCTCGGTGAACACGTACGTGCCGGCGGTGAACGCGCCGAGCAGGTCGTAGTCCGAGAAGAGCTTGCGCACACCGCCCTTCTCCAGCGCCTTGTCCCGCAGGATGCCACCGAGCACGCCGACCTCGATCTGCTTCTGCCGCACCGACTGCTCGGTGTTGACCGGCGGCACGACCGTGGCCTCGACCTTCTTGATCTCGTCCTGGCTCAGCCCGTTGCGCTTGAGGTAGATGCCGAGCATGGCCTCGTGGTGCGCGCCGAGCGTGTTCATGCCGACCTTCTTGCCGATCAGGTCGCGCGCTGTCCTGATCGGACTGTCGTCCAGCACGTAGAAGCCGCTGTAGGCCTGCTCGTCCGAGCCGTAGTAGCCGATCACGGACCTGATCGGCGCTCCGGCGGCCCTGAGCTTCACGACCGCGCCGTTGAACGCGCCGCCGAAGTCGACCTGACCGGTGGCGGCGGACTGGATGTCCTGCGGGCCGCTGATGGTGTTGCCGACCCACTCCAGCTTGAGATCTCCGAGGTGGCCGAGGTCGGCGGCGAGCTCGGGCAGAGTGACGTCACCCACCGAGCCCTGGTAGCGCAGCGTTTTCGTCTCCTGGCCCGCACCGGCCGCGGTCGAACAGCCCACAGTCGACGCGGAGAGACCGAGAAGTGCTAGTCCTAGAAAGTTCCGTCGCGTGGTGGTCACGGCCGATTCCTTTGGCTGAGCGGAAAGTTGGCGCAGAGCGTCACATCCGATTCCAGCAGGGGTCAACGACGTGATCAGCCGTCTCACATCGTGAAGATGCCCCGGACACCGAGGCATTGTTTTTTCACCGCCAGGAAGTCGTCCGCTTGGTGGGACGGACTTATTTTCGCGGTGCGCAAACTAGATCTGACTGATCCAGGGCGAGCATGGTGAGGGGCATGACAGCGCAACTCACCAGAACGATCACCGTCCACCGGCTGGGAGCGCACATCGGTGCGCGCATCGACGGCGTCCAGCTCGGCGGGGACCTTCCCGCGGACGCCGTGGCCGAGATCAGGGCCGCGTTGCTGGCGCACAAGGTGGTGTTCTTCTCCGGGCAGCAACACCTCGACGACGCGGGCCAGCTCGCGTTCGCCCGCCTGCTCGGCCAGCCGACGCTCGCCCATCCGACCGTCCGCGGCCAGGACCACGAGCAGGTGCTGGCGATCGACTCCGAGCACGGCAAGGCCAACAGCTGGCACACCGACGTGACGTTCGTCGACCGGGTGCCCGCGATCAGCATCCTGCGGGCCGTCGAACTGCCTCCGTACGGCGGCAGCACGGTGTGGGCGAACACCGCGCAGGCGTACGCCGATCTGCCGGAAGCGTTGCGCGCGCTGGTCGACCGGCTCTGGGCCGTGCACACCAACCTCTACGACTACGCGGGTCAGGTGGACTCGACGCGCATCGGCGGCATCGACGTCAAGGAGCAGTCGTACCGCGACGAGTTCCGCTCACACGTGTTCGAGACCGAGCACCCGCTGGTGCGCGTGCACCCCGAGACCGGCGAACGCGCGTTGCTGCTGGGCCACTTCGTGAAGCGGATCGTCGGGGTCAGCCCGGCCGAGTCGCAGGCGATCTTCCAGCTCCTGCAGCAGCGGGTCATCAAGCTGGAGAACACGGTGCGCTGGCAGTGGTCCGACGGCGACATCGCGATCTGGGACAACCGCGCCACCCAGCACTACGGCGTCGCGGACTACGACGACCAGCGCCGCCGGCTGCACCGGGTCACCATCGCGGGTGACGTCCCGGTCAGCGTCGACGGCGTGGCCAGCACGCCGGTCACCGGGGACGCGGCTCACTTCTCGGCACTGTGAGCTGTCGCGACAGTGGACGGACTCTTCGCGAGCCCGTCCACTGTGGACCTTCCCGGGATCAGTTTCCCGCGGCCAGCCAGTCCCGCAGGCTCGTCGCCTGCAGCTGCGCGCCCTCGTTCGGCACGAGCTGCTTGCCGGTCAGGAACGTGCCGAAGTACTTGGCCTGCGGGTCGCCGACGACCTCGCGCGAGTCGTCGCGCGCCTGCAGCACCGTGCGGACCCAGCCGTCCAAAGTGAACTCGTCCGGTCCGCCGATCTCCTGCACGCCGTTGATCGGACCGGTCGCCGCGGTGCGTCCGACGACCGCCGCCACGTCGGACGCCGCGATCGGCTGCACGCCGCCGTGGGGCAGGTGCACCACGCCGTCGACCGTCGCCGAGTCCGCGATCGCGCCCGCGAACTCGAAGAACTGGGTCGCGCGGATGATCGAGTACGGCAGGCCGGAATCGGTGATCAGCTTCTCCTGAGCGACCTTCGCGCGCAGGTAACCGGATTCGGGCAACTCGTCCGTGCCGACGATCGACAGCGCGACGTAGTGGCCGACGCCCGCTTCCCGCGCGGCCGTGGTCAGGTTCGTGGTGGCGGCGGTGAAGAAGTTCATGACGTCGTCGTCGGCGAACGACGGCGAGTTCGACACGTCGACCACCACGTCGGCGCCCTGCAGCACTTCCTTGACGCCTTCGCCGGTCACGGTGTTCACGCCGCTGTTCGGGGAGGCGGGCACGGCGTCGTGGCCGTGCTCACCGAGCCGCTTCACGACCTGGCTGCCGATCAACCCGGTGCCGCCGATGACAACGATCCTCATGGGTCCGTCCCTCTCCTGAGCCCGCCCCGTGCGGGTGTTCACGAGCTAAGACAGGACAGCCCTCGCGGTTGTGACAGCCTCACCGGAACGCCTTGAGCTTTTCCGGGTTGACCAGCCACATCACCTGGTCGATGCCCTCCTCGGAGGCCGTCACGGTGATCACCGCGTAGGTGTTGTCGTCCTTGCGCAACCGGACCGCGGACAGCCCGTTCGCGTCCACGTAGTCGACCTGCGCACCTGCCCAGAAGCCCGGCGCCCACCCCGCGAAGATCCTCGCGAGGCTGGCCGCGCCGAACAGCGGACGACCGGCCGCGCGGATGGCGCCGTTGCTGTCGGAGTAGCTGACGACGTCTTCGGCGAAGAGCTTCTCCAGCCCGGCCAGGTCGCCTGCCTGCGCGGCCGCCACGAACGCCTCCAGCAGCTTGCGCTGGTCGGCTCGCTCGACCGGGACCTTCCGCTCGTCCGCGAGGTGCTTGCGCGCCCGGCTGACCAGCTGCCGCGCCGCGACCTCGCTGGTCTGCACGATCTCGGCGATCTCGCGGTACGGGTAGTCGAACGCCTCGCGCAGCACGTACGCCGCCCGCTCGGTCGGCGTGAGCTTCTCCAGCAGCAGCAACACCGCGAGCTCCAGCACCGCGCCCTGCTCCGCACCCAGCTGCGGGTCGGCGGACGTGTCGACCGGCTCGGGCAGCCACGGCCCGACGTAGGTCTCCCGGCGGGCCCGCGCGGTCTGCGACTCGTTGATCGCGAGGCGGGTGATCGCCGTCGCCAGGTAGGCCTCGGGGTTGAGCACCGACTCGCGGTCGGCGAGCTGCCAGCGCACCCAGACCTCCTGCACCAGGTCCTCGGCGTCCGCCACGCTGCCGGTCATGCGGTAGGCGATGCCGAACAGCCTGGGCCGAGCCGACGCGAACGCCGACTCGGCCTGGTCGAGCTTGCTCATGCCGCCACGTTAGCGCTCACAGCAGATGAGAGCGGTGTGGCGCCCCGCACTAGACGCAGGTCCAGCGCAGTGGGCCCGCGCTGCCCGCGGCGCTGAACAGCGTGTTGTCGTCGCCCGCGACGAAGAGCTCGGAGACCAACGCGACACCGTCGGGGTACGGCAGGTCACCGAGGTAGGTCGTGTCCTGCCAGACCGCTTCGTGGCCGACCATCGTGTCGCGCTCGCCGGTGATCAGCCCGCCCGCGTTGATCGAGAACGCCGTGCCGCCCTGGTCGATGCGCTGGACGTTGCCGTCGCGGTCCCACAGCAGCGCCTGCGACTCCGGCCAGGAGCCCTCGACCTGGTACCCGATCACCTTGCCGCCGCGGATCGCCTCGACGAACGACTGCTTGCCGCCGCCGTCAGCGAGCGGGGTCAGCTGACCGCCGCGCCACAGGTACCCGGGCAGTTTGCCGTCGCGGCTGCGCAGCAGCACAGTGCCGTCGTCGTCCAGGTCCTCGGGAACGCCGGCGGCGGTGTCGAAGACCTGCGGCCCGGACGCGAGCGCGGACCACAGCACCCCGACCTCCTGGCCGTCGGAGATCCGCTGGCCGAGCCCCACGACGTCACCGCGTTCGTTGAGGGCGATCGCGTTGGACAGGCGGTAGCCGGCGGGCGCGGTGACCTCGGTGAGCGTTCCCCGGCCCTGGTGACCGCCCGAGTACAGCAGCGCGGTCCAGCGGCCCTCGGCCGGCAGATAACCGTTGACCAGCACGGTTCCCGCCGAGTTCTCCCCGGTCATCTGCAGCCACTGCAGGTGCTGCACCTCCTGCACGACCTGCGGCTTGCCACCGGTCCACAGGATGAGGTCGTTGGTGTTCGCACCGGGTCGAAGCGAGGTGCCGGCGTAGTTGCCGTGGCTGTCCGTACCGAGCACCTTCGTGAATCCCGGGTCGTACCCGTCCGGGGTCACGACCTTCGACACCTGCCACGTGCATTGCGCGGGATCTGCGACGGCCGACGTCGTGAGGGCCGAACATGCCAACCCAACTGCCGCGATGAGCGCGAGACTGCGCATCTGGAACTCCCCCAGTTCAGTGGACGACGCCAAGATCACGCCCGTGATCGGCCACCGGTTGCCCCGCGGATCTTCGGTCACCCGATCGGCCTAGAGCCCGCCGGACACGTCCACGGTCGCACCGACCACATAGGACGATCGCGGCGACAGCAGCATCGCGACCACCGGCGCCACCTCCTCCGGCGAGCCGAACCTGCCGAGCGGAATCCCGCGCCGGCGCGCCTCCTCGGCCTCCCACGCGGTGAAGTCCAGCGACGTGCCCGAACGCCGGTGCTTCACGTGCTGGCGTTCGGTGCGGATGGCGCCGAGGTTGACCGTGTTGACCCGGATGCGGGGTGCGAGCGTCCTCGCCAGCATCGCCGCCACCGACCCGGCGGCCGCCCGCGCGGCACTGACCGCCGCCATGTCCAGGTCCGGCGCCCGTGCGGTGACCCCGTTCAGCACCACGACAGCGCCTTCGATCATATGTGCGGCTGCGGGTTCAACGAGGTTGAGAACGCTGACGACTTTGAGGTCGCACTGCTCCCGCCACACCTCGGGTGGCGTGTCCAGCACTCCCCCGACGGCTCCGGCACCGGCGTTCGCGACCACGCCGTCGAGCCCGCCGAACGTCTCGGCCACCTCCGCGACGAACTCCCGCATCCACTCGCGATCGCGCACGTCACCGACGCGCGCCAGCACCTCCGGCCCCCACCCCGGATCGCTGCGCGCACACGTCGCCACCCGCGCACCCTCGTCGAGCAGCAAGGACACGATCGCCCGGCCGATCCCGCGACTCCCACCGGTGACGATGTACCGGCGTCCCGCCAATTCCAGGTCCACGAGATCATCCTGATGAAAGACTGGCCCCGTGACCACCGAACGCCCCAACCCACCACTCCAGGCGGACGAGCGCGAGACCCTGCGCGTGTTCCTCGACTACCACCGCGCCACCCTCGCGATGAAGTGCGACGGCCTGTCCGACGACGACCTGCGCCGCCGCTCGATGCCGCCGTCCACGCTCACGCTGCTCGGTCTGGTCCGGCACATGGCGGAGGTCGAGCGCACCTGGTTCCGCAAGGTCATCAACGGCGAGGACATCCCGCTGGTGTGGTCCGACGAGAACGACTACCAGGTGGCCTACGACGCCTCGAACTCGAACCGGTCCGAGGCCTTCGAGGCCTGGCAGAACGAGGTCGAGCACGCGCGCAAGATCGAACGCGAGGCCGAGTCGCTCGACGTCCTCGGCTACCAGCCGCGGTGGGGAGAACAGGTGTCACTGCGGCTCGTCATGCACCACTTGTGCCACGAGTACGCGCGCCACAACGGCCACGCGGACTTCCTGCGCGAGGGCATCGACGGCGTCACCGGAGCGTGAGGCCGCGGTTCCGGCCTAGTCACCGCGACCGGCCGCGGCAGGCGGCAGGTCCGCCTGCGCCAGCGTGATGCCACGGTCCGGCACCACCCCGAAGTGGGTGATCTGCCTGCCCGCGCCCAGTTCGGTGATCCAGTTCGCGGCCGTGCGGAACCGCCCGTAGGGCAGGTCCATCAGGTGGTAGCCGCGCGTCACGGCCTTCGCGGGCAGGCTCGTCAGCGGCACGCCCAACGGGTTCGCGACCGCCTGCCAGCCGCCGAGGTCGACCACGAAGCCGAGGTCCTTGTGCTTGTACTCGCGCGCCTCGCCGTGCCCGAGCGACGCCGCGATGTTGATCGCCGCGACCCGGCCCTGGCGTTCGGCGTGCTGCGCGGTCATCGCGGTGATCTCACCGGGCCGCACCAGGTCCGGCACCGCCGCCGCGTCACCGGCCGCCCACACGTTCTCGCACACCCGCAACGAGGTGTCGGTGTCGATACGACCGTTGGTGGCGGGCTTGTTCAACGTGCTGACCAGCGGATCCGGCCGCACGCCAACACACCACACGACGGTGCGCGTCGGGATCTCGGTGCCGTCGGACAGCCGGGCGCAGGTACCGGTCATCTCCTTGAGGCTGGTCTCCAGCCGGACCTCGGCACCGCGCTTGAGCAGCACCTCGTGCGTCGGGCCGGACAGCCTCGGGTCGAGGCCGGGCAGCACCCGTGATGCGATGTCGACGAGGATCCAGCGGGGCTTCACGTCGCGAAGCCCTGGCAGGTGGCGCCACGCGTCCTGGGTCAGCAGCTGCGTCTGCGCGAGCACCTCGGTGCCCGTGTAGCCCGCGCCCACCACGACGAACGTGCAGCGCGCCCGGCGTTCCTCCGGATCGTCGGACTGGTCGGCGAGTTCGAGCTGCCGCAGCACGTGGTCGCGCAGGTGGATCGCCTCGGCGACGGTGCGGAAACCCTTGGCGTGCTCGGCGACGCCCGGAATCGACAGCAGCCGCGTGACGCTGCCGGACGCGATCAGCAACCGGTCGTAGGAGAGCTCGCTGGACCGCCCCTCGACGTCCATCACCTGCACGCAGCTCTTCTCCAGCGAGATGCCGGTCGCCGCGCCGAGCACGAGTTTGGTGCGCTTCAAGGTGTTCCGCAGCGGCACGGCGACCCGGCGGGGGTCGAGCACGCCGCCGGACACCTCGGGCAGCAGCGGGATGTAGAGCATGTAGTCGGCCGGGTTGATCGCGACCAGTTCGGCCGCGTCCTCCGGGAGCTTGCGTTCGAGCTTGCGCAGACAGTGGAATCCGGCGAACCCGGTGCCGATCACCAGGATCCGTGGCCGAGCGGACATCAGTCCTCCAGGGCCTTCTAGTAGAAACCCTCACGCCGCGCCGAGCTCTTGTGCCCCAGATCGGCGCTGATCCGTGCCGCGGCGTCGAGCAGCAATGGCACCACATCGGACCGGATCGCCTCAACAGATGATCGCCCGACCGAGGTGGACGACGCGAGCGCGGCGACCACCTCGCCGGAGCGGTCGCGGACCGGCGCGGACACCGAGAGCAGGCCGATCTCCAGCTCCTCGGCCACGATCGACCACCCGTCCGAGCGAACCTGCCGCAGCACCCCTCGAAACGCTTCGACGCCCGTGATCGTGTGCTTCGTCAACGCCGGCAGCCCGCCCGCGATGACCTCGTCGACGAGCACGTCCGGCGCCCACGCGAGCAGCACGCGGCCCATCGACGTGGCGTACGCCGGGATCCGGGTGCCGATCGACACGTTGATGCTCATGATCCGGCGCACCGGCACCCGCGCGACGTACACCGCGTCGCGTCCGTCCAGCGCCGCGAGCGAAGCGGATTCACCGGTTTTCGCGGAGAGCTCCAGCAGGTGCGGCTGCGCGATCTCGATCATCGCGTGCGACGCCGAGTAGTGCTGGCCGATGCTCAGCACCCGCGGGGTCAGCGACCACCTGCTGCCTTCATTGCGCACGTACCCAAGTCGTTGCAGCGTAAGGAGAATCCGGCGCACGGCCGGACGTGAGAGACCCGTGGCCGCGGCCAGCTCGGCCAGGTTCGGGTTGATCCGGTCCTCGTCGAACGCGAGCAGCACGGCGAACCCGCGCTCGATGCTCTGGATGAAGTCGCGCTCGTCGGGATCGCTCGCCATCGCCACATCCTCCCCGTTGACAGCGCGCCGAAGCCGGTGCACCCTCAGGCAACCGCAAAGCGTACATGTTGTACGCATAGCGTACAAGGGAGCGGGAGATGACACTGGATCACCGCACAATCCGCACCGGTTTCGGCAGGTCGGCACCGGTGTCACGGTCGTGCCCGACCTCTTCAACCCCGGCACCACCTCGTTGAACGGAGCCTCCCGATGACCGCCGTTCACACCCCTGCCGCAGCGGGCTCTGCGAGCGCTGACTTCCGTTCCGCCGCACGATCTTCCGTCGACGTCTCGGCCGAGCGGGTGTCCACTGTGGTCACCGCCGTGCTGCAGGGCGTGCACGAGGTGATCCGTGCGCACGACGTGACCTACCCCGAGTTCCAGGCCGCGAAGCAGTGGCTGATGGACCTCGGCGAGGGCGGCGAGTGGCCGTTGTTCCTGGACGTGTTCGCCGAGCACGTCGTCGAGGAGGTCGCCGCGCGCACCCAGGACGGCACCAAGGGCAGCATCCTCGGGCCGTACTACCTGCCGGACCAGAAGGAGCTGCCGTCCGTCTGCACGTTGCCGATGCGGCCGGACGAGCAGGGCACGCCGCTGGTGTTCTCCGGCCAGGTCAAGGATCTCGCCCGGCTTCCCCTGGCGGGCGCTCAGCTGGAGATCTGGCACGCCGACTCCGAGGGCTACTACTCGGGCTTCGCGCCGGACATCCCGGCCGGCAACCTGCGCGGTGTCGTGACGACCGACTCCGAGGGCCGGTTCGAGATCACCACGGTGCAGCCCGCGCCGTACCAGATCCCGACCGACGGGCCGACCGGCCGGTTGATCGGCGCGGCGGGCTGGCACCCGTGGCGGCCCGCGCACCTGCACCTCATCGTGCGTGCTGAGGGCCATCGGCCGATCACCACCCAGCTCTACTTCGCCGGTGGTGAGCACGTCGACAGCGACGTCGCCGAAGCGGTGAAGCCCGAGCTCGTGCTGACGCCGGTCGACCAGTGCGCCGTGTACGACTTCGTGCTCGAGCCGGCATGAGCGACCTGCTGGTCGACGGCGTGGACACCGTTCTGCTCGACGTCCCGCTCGTCCGGCCGCACCGCTTCGCCCGCACCGGGATGGACGCGCAGCCCGTGCTGCTCGTCCAGATCCGGACCGCGGGCGGGGCGGTCGGCCTCGGCGAGGGTGTCGTGCCGGGCGGGCCGTGGTGGGGCGGTGAGTCGGTCGAGACCATGAAGGTGGTCATCGACCAGTACGTCGCCCCGCTCGTCCTCGGCCGTCGCGTGGACGACATCGCGGGCATCTCACAGGCCGTCAACGATGTTGTCAACGCCAACCTCTACGCCAAAGCCGCTGTTGAGGTCGCTCTGCACGACGCGTGGGCGCGGTCTCTGAACGTCCCGGTGCACACGTTGCTCGGCGGGGTGTCGCGCACGTCCGTCCCGGTCACGTGGGCGCTGGGCACCGAGCCCGCGGCCGTCGTGATCGAGGAGGCGATGGCCAAGCTCGACGCCGGGCACCGCAGCTTCAAGCTCAAGATGGGCGCGCAGGAACCGCCCGACGACGTGCGCCGGGTGTGCGCGATCGCGGAGAAGCTCGCCGGAGTCGCCGGAGTCGCCGGAGTCGCCGGTGTCCGGGTGGACCTGAACGCGCGCTGGGACCGGTTGACCTCGCTGCGCTACCTGCCCGCACTGGCCGCGGCGGGTGTGGAACTGGTCGAGCAGCCGGTGCCGGCTGCCGAGGTCGAGTGGCTCGCGGAGATCAACCGGGCGCTGCCGATTCCGGTGATGGCGGACGAGTCGCTGCGCACGCCGTCGGACGCGTTCCGGCTCGCGTCACTGCGGGCAGCGGACGTGTTCTCGTTGAAGACCACCAAGTCCGGCGGGCTGCGCGCGACCGCGGCCATCGCTTCGATCGCGGCGGCGGCGGGTATTCCCTGTCACGGCGGCACCTCGATCGAGAGCCCGGTCGGCACGGCGGCGTCGCTGCACCTGGCGTGCGCGGCTCCTGCCGTGACGTGGGGCAGCGAGCTGTTCGGACCGTTGCTCATGCGCGAGGAGCTGCTGACCACGCCGCTGCGGTACTCCGGCGGCGATCTGCACCTGCCCGGCGGACCAGGGCTCGGCATCGAGCTGGACCCGGCGGCCGTCGCGGCCTTCACCAGGAGGTGACCGTTGCTCTTCCACGTGCGCATGGATGTCTCGCTCCCCCACGACCTCGACCCCGGCCGCCGCACCGAGCTCATCGCGGCCGAGAAGGACCGTGCGCTGGAGCTGCAGAAACTCGGGGTGTGGCCGCATCTGTGGCGGGTCGTCGGGCAGCACAGCAACATCAGCATCTTCGACGTGCCGTCCAACGACGAGCTGCACGCGTGCCTGTCGTCGTTGCCGCTGTGGGAGTTCATGACGGTCCAGGTGACGCCACTCGCGACCCACCCCTCCGATCTGGCGGCACAACCATGACAGCGGGACGCGATTCTGGTGTTGCCGTTCACCCAGCGGTTCGCGGCCAACTCCGCTGCCGACTTCGTGTCACAGGTGCTTGTGGACGCTCTGCACACCGAAGCCGTCGTGGTGGGGGCGAACTTCACGTTCGGGCATCGCGGTGCCGGAACGGTGGAGACGTCGCGGAAGCTGGTGCGTGCCGGCGATGTCCGGTCCGCCGCCGTGCTCGGCCGGCCTCACCGGGTGGAGGGTGTCCTCTCAGACGGAGTTGTGAGCGTGCCACCTGGGACTGCTCTTCCACCGGATGGAAACCACCTCGGCACGCTCGGCGGCCGGTTGGCAGAGTTGATCGTGGTGAGCGGCGCCGTGCACGCGAGCGGTCAGGACGGCCCGGCTGTGACGACACGATCGGAGCATCAGTGATCTTGCACCACCTCATCGACGGACCGCAGGACGCCGAGGTCCTCGTGCTCGGCCCGTCGATCGGCACCTCGACCGGCCTCTTCGACGCCCAGGTGGCCGCGTTCGCCGACCGCTGGCGGATCGTGCGGTTCGATCTTCCCGGGCACGGCCGTTCCCCGGACGCCCCTGGCCCGTACTCGATCGAGGGGCTGACCGCGAACGTCATCGACCTGCTCGACTCGCTCGGCATCTCGCGGTTCCACTACCTGGGGGTTTCCATCGGTGGCGCGATCGGCCAGTGGCTCGGGATCCACCACTCCGACCGTCTGTTGACGCTCACGCTCTGTGCCACCGCCGCCCAGTTCCCCGATCCGCCGCAGTGGCCGGCCCGTGCGGCAGTCGTCCGCGAGAAGGGCGTCGAGGCGATGGTGCCGTCGCGACTCGGCACCTGGTACACGCACGAGTTCGCGGAACAGCGCCCTGACGAGGCCGAGCGACTGCTGGACATGCTGCGCAACACCACGACCGAGGGCTACGCGGGTTGTGCCGAGTCCATCGGCACGTTCGACGTGCGGGCCGAGCTCGGCAAGATCACCGTGCCGACGCTGGTGCTCGCGGGTGCCGACGACCCCGCCACCACGCCGGACCTGGTGCGCTTCATCGCGGAAAGCATTCCCGGCGCGCGGTTCGAGGTCGTGCCCGGCTCCGCCCACCTGCTCACGGCCGAACGGCCGGAGGTCGTGAACGCGCTGGTCGTGGATCATCTGACGAGGAGAGTTCATGCGTGACGCCGTCATCTGCGAGCCCATCAGGACACCGGTGGGCCGCTACAACGGTGCGATCAAGGAGCGCACTGCCCAGGAGCTCGGCGCGATCGTCGTGCAGGGCCTGATGCGCCGCACCGGGCTCGATCCGTCCGATGTGGACGATCTGATCCTCGGGCACTGCTATCCCACGATGGACGCGCCGGCGATCGGCCGGGTCGTCGCGCTGGACGCGGGTCTGGGTGTCGGTGTGCCGGGCGTGCAGCTGGACCGGCGCTGCGGCTCCGGGCTGCAGGCCGTGATCAACGCGGCGATGGCCGTGCGGACCGGAGCCCAGGAGCTCGTGCTCGCGGGTGGCGTCGAGAGCATGTCGAACGCGGGCGTGGATGCGTTGGCTCGTGGCCGGGTCACGGCCGGTGGTGTCAACTACCCGGTGCCGGGCGGCATGCTGGAGACCGCCGAGAACCTCCGGCGTGAGTACGGGATCTCCCGGTCCGAGCAGGACGAGCTGGCGTTGCGCAGTCACGAACGTGCTGTCGCCGCACAGACTGCGGGCCGGTTCGCGGACGAGCTGGTACCGGTGGGCGACTTCGTGGCCGACGAGCACCCGCGGCCGGGATCGACGCTGGAGAAGCTCGCGTCGTTGAAGACGGTCATGGACATCGAGGGCGCGACTGTCACCGCGGGCAACGCGAGCGGGCAGAACGACGGTGCCGCGATCTGCGTCGTGACATCTCCCGAGCGAGCCGCTGAACTGGGCCTGAGGCCGTTGGCGCGCTTGGTCTCGTGGGCTTCGGCCGGGGTCGAGCCGGCGCGGATGGGCATCGGGCCGGTGCCGTCGTCCGCGCGGGCGTTGCAGAACGCGGGTCTCAAGCTCGACGACATGGACCTCATCGAGCTCAACGAGGCGTTCGCCGCGCAGGTGCTCGCCGTGACGCGCGAGTGGGGTCTCACGGACTTCGACCGGGTCAACGTCAACGGGTCCGGCATCGCGCTCGGCCACCCGGTCGGCGCGACAGGCGCCCGGATCCTCGCGACGATGTTGCGGGAGCTGGACCGGCGTGACGGCAGGTATGCGCTGGAAACCATGTGCATCGGTGGCGGGCAGGGACTCGCGGCGGTCTTCGAGAGGGTGTCATGAACAAGGTCGTGGCCTCGGCTGCCGAAGCCGTGTCCGATGTGGACGACGGTGCCACGCTGGCCGTCGGCGGTTTCGGGCTCTGCGGTGTGCCGAAGGTGCTGATCAACGCCCTGTACGACAAGGGCGTCGGCTCGCTGGGCATCGTGTCGAACAACTGCGGCGCGATGGACCAGGGCCTCGCCGTGCTGCTGTCCGCGGGCCGGATCGCGCGCGTCACCGGCTCGTACATCGGGCAGAACAAGGAGTTCGCCCGCCAGTACCTCGCGGGCGAGATCGAGGTCGAGCTGATCCCGCAGGGCACGCTGGCCGAACGACTGCGCGCGGGTGGCACCGGCATTCCCGCCTTCTACACGCCCGCCGGTGTCGGCACGCTGGTCGCGGACGGCGGACTGCCGTGGCGGTACAACCCGGACGGCACGGTCGCGATCGCCTCGCCTGCCAAGGAAGTCCGCGAGTTCGACGGCCGCGAGTACGTGCTGGAGCAGAGCATCCGCACCGACTTCGCGCTGGTGCGAGCCGCTCGCGCGGACCGCTACGGCAACCTGGTGTTCGCGAAGTCGGCCCGCAACTTCAACCCGCTCGCCGCGATGGCCGGCCGGGTCGCGATCGCCGAGGCCGAGGAGATCGTCGACGTGCTCGACCCCGACGACGTGCACCTGCCCGGCATCTTCGTGCAACGGGTCGTGGAACTCACGCCTGAGCAGGTTTCCGACAAGAGCGTGGAGTTCAGGACGGTGCGCCATGTGGAGTCGTGACGAGATGGCCGCCCGCGCGGCTCAGGAGCTGCGCGACGGCGAGTACGTCAACCTCGGCATCGGCGTGCCCACGCTGATCCCGAACCACCTGCCACCCGGTGTCGAGGTCGTGCTGGAGTCGGAGAACGGCATCCTCGGCGTCGGCCCCTACCCGGACGACGCCGACGTCGACCCCGACCTCATCAACGCGGGCAAGGAGACCGTGACCGTCCTGTCCGGAGCGTCGTTCTTCGACTCGGCGCTGTCGTTCGGCATGATCCGCGGCGGACACGTCGACGTCGCCGTCCTGGGCGCGATGCAGGTGTCGGCTTCCGGCGATCTCGCGAACTGGGCGGTGCCGGGCAAGCTCGTCACCGGCATCGGCGGCGCGATGGACCTCGTGCACGGTGCCCGCCGCGTGATCGTCGTGATGACCCACACCGCCAAGGACGGCACCCCGAAGCTGGTCGAGGAGTGCACGCTTCCGTTGACCGGCAAGGCCTGCGTCGACCGCGTGATCACCGACCTGGGCGTGTTCGACGTGACGCCCGACGGTCTGCAGCTCGTGGAGCTCGCGCCAGGCGTGGACTTCGAGAAGGTGCAGGAGAGCACGGCGGCGCCGATTTACCGCTGACTAACCGGTCGGCGCCACCGTGGGGCATGCGCAAAGTCATGTTGATCCTGCCCGCGGTGGCGCTGTCCGTGCTGGCGTCGGCCGGTGCCGCCCAGGCCGAGCAGGCGCCCGGCTGCTCGTCGACCGTGCCGATCGGCTCCACCGGGTACATCAAAAAGGGCAACACCACCATCGCCTCGGTGAAGCAGTTCAAGGGCTGCGGCAAGAACTGGGCCTACACGTACGTGTGGGACTCCTACGCCTCCGAGCCGGGCGGCTTCAGCTCCAGCGCCGCCATGGTCGTCAACGGCGACCGCGACTTCAACAGCAACGTCAACGGGCGCAACAAGCAGGACGTCTGGTCCAAGGGCACCAACACGCTCACCAAGTGCACCAGGGCGTACGGCGAGGTGTGGGGCGACGGCAACGTCTACTGGGGACAGACCGACGAGCGCTGCTAGTAGTCGCTGGTTCGGCGGCTCGCTGGCCGTGTCGTTCGCGTTCGCCCGGCACCTGGACCCGGACGTGTCCGGCAGGGCGGATCTGGTCAGCGTCTCGGTGATCGCGGCTGACGCCGACGGCCGCGTGCTG
Source organism: Lentzea sp. NPDC006480 (assembly GCF_040611995.1). NCBI lineage: Bacteria > Bacillati > Actinomycetota > Actinomycetes > Pseudonocardiales > Pseudonocardiaceae > Lentzea > Lentzea sp. NPDC006480. The sequence continues at coordinate 65,884 of NZ_JBEXPJ010000011.1, read as the reverse complement.
GTCGGCGGCCCTCGACGATCACGTGGCTTCAAGCGGTGCCCGGCGAGCCAGGCACCGAAGAGCTGATGATCACCTCACCGATCTACCACCACGCGGACCGTCGCCGCGGCTGCGAGCTGATCGCCGCCATCTCGGACGACCTCAGCTCGTCTGCGCCTTCTGGTACAGCGGAACCGTGATCTGCCAGCTGAACTGAGGCCCGCCGAGGTGCCTGACGTCGTTCAACCGGAAGCTCTGGGTGTTCACGCCCACAACGGCGTTTCCGCTGATCCTCGGGCCGCCGCTGGAGCCGCCGCCCATGTCGCACGGCACGCCCCACAGGTTCTCGCCGTCGGGGTGCGGGGCGGGCGTGCCCCAGCACTGCGCGAGCCGCTGGCCGGTGAACTCCGGCCTGCCCTGATGGCCTGGCTGGCCCGCCGCCCGCGGATACCCGTACTCGTGCGCCGGACGATCACCCGGCCGGCCGAAGGCGATGTTCTCGCTCACGTTCGACGGCTTGTCCAGCACCAGGAACGCCTGGTCGTACTCGGACCGCTGGTCGTCGGTGATCCACATCTGGTTCACCACGACCCGGCGCACCGCGAACTCGCCGAACGGCCGCGCGCCGTCCCGGAAGCCCGGCACGAACAGCAGCTTCGAGTGCCACCGGGGGTCCTGGCCGATGAGGTTCGCCGTGTGGACGCAATGCCCGCCGGTGACTGCGGTGCGCCTGTTAGCGCTCACCACGAGGGTCGCGGTGCAGCTCGAATCCTCGCCGTCGCGGTCGACGAAGAACAACCGGCCGATGGTCTTGCTGATCGGGCCCGGAGCGCCATCAGGTCCATCGACGGGCGGCACACCAGGTGTGGACGGACCGGTGGGCATCGCCGCGATCCGCTCGGGCGTCCAGTAGGCCGCCACGCCGTCGGTGTTGAGATCGTGCGCAACCACGTCGGTCTCGGGAGAGGCCGCTGCCACGCCCGGTACTCCGAGCAGCAGCAGCGCAACCACGCTGAGTATTCGCATGCCGCGACCGTCGCAGTCAGTTGTGAGGATCTTGTGCGGTTGGGGTCCGCATCCCGTGCGGCGGCCGCGTGAATGACTATGTTGCGACGCATGGGCATGTGCGTGCTGGTGGCCGAGGACAACCTGATGCAGGCCGACATGCTCGGGAGATACCTGCGCCAGGAGGGCTACCAGGTGCGGCTCGTGCACGACGGCAGGGCCGCGATCGACGAGGTCCGCCGCAACCCGCCCGACCTGCTGATCCTCGACGTGATGATGCCGGGAGTGGACGGTCTGGATGTCGTGAGGGTGCTGCGCAACGAGATCGACATCCCGGTTCTCATGCTCACCGCGAAGTCCACAGAGGATGATCTGCTGCACGGCCTCGATCTCGGCGCCGACGACTACGTCACCAAGCCCTACAGCCCGCGTGAGCTGATGGCCCGAGTGCGCACGCTGTTGAGGCGTGTCCAACGAACCAGTGCGAACTCCGGCATCGTGCTCGGCGACCTCACGATCGACCCGGAGCGGCATGAGGTGAGCGTGCGCGACACACCTGTCGAGTGCACCGCGTCGGAGTTCCGGATCCTGCACACCATGGCGGCGAGCCCGGGCCGGGTGTTCAGCCGCGGGCAGTTGCTCAGCGCCGTGCACGGGCTCGACGGCTACATCACCGAACGCACCATCGACGCGCACGTCATGAACCTGCGCAAGAAGATCGAGCTCCAGCCGCGCAAGCCCGCGTACCTGCTGACGGTGCACGGCGTCGGCTACAAGCTCGTGGACGGGTCCGGTGCATAGCGTCCTGGCGCGGCTGCTGGCCGCGTCCGTGCTCGTCGCGATCTGCTCGATCACCGCCACGGCGTGGCTCGCCGCGCAGAGCACGTCGACGTCGATCAAGCAGGAGCTCGGCGCCGCGCTGGCCGGTGACGCCGCCACCTACCGCACGCTGATCACGTTCGCCGTCGAACACCGCGGCTGGGACGGCGTCACCTTGCCGTCGGGCAACCGCCGGTTGATTCTCACCACGCCCGACCGCAAGGTCATCGCCGACACCGGCACCAGCCTCGACGCGAGCCAGCTGCCCGCCGTGCCGTCCGCCGTGATCAACCCGCTGGAGCTCGACCTGGCACAGGCCCAGGACGCACCGCCCGACCGGATCGACGCGCGGATCACCGGCCCGTTCCAGCTCAGCGAGCGGGAGAAGGGCAGCCTCGCGGAGGACTGGCGGCTCTACACGCTCCGCTGCGTCGGACCGGCCGCCGTCGAGGAGATGAAGACCACCTCCTGGGGGCGCCCGATCGTGAACGTGGACAGAACCGCGCCCCAGCCAGCGACCGAGGCCTGCATCGCGGCGGAGCAACGACTGAGCACGCTCACACTGGGCGAGTCCGCGGCGTTCAACGATCTCGGCCTGCGCGTCAACGACTGCCTGCGCCAGCGCGGCCTGCCCGCCGAGCAGATCACGCTCAACGGATCGTGGCAGCCCTTCGCCTCCAACGCCGAGTGCCTGGCCAGCGCACGCCGCGCCCAGCTGCAGCCTTATGTGGCACCGGCGGCGCTGTTGTTCGTCACGGACGCCGCCGGCAAGACGACGCAGGCCACCGTCGTGAAGTTCGACGTGGGACGGATCGTGCTGGTCGCGGCGATCGTGCTGGTGCTGACCGTCGGCGTGAGCGTGGTGGTGGCGTTGCGGATGACCAGGCCGTTGCGCACGCTCACAGCCGCCGCCGAACGCATGCAGCACGGTGAGGACGCCCAGGTCGACGTCCGGTCCCGCAGCGAGATCGGCCAGCTCGCGCGGGCGTTCAACGACATGGCCGCGCACCGGGCCCGCACCGACGCCCAGCGCAAGGCCATGACCAGCGACATCTCCCACGAGCTGCGCAACCCGCTGGGCACGATCCGCAGCTGGCTGGAGGGCGCGCGCGACGGCGTGGTCGAGCTGGACCGCACCACGCTGACCGCCCTGCTCGACGAGGCGCTGGTGTTGCAGCACCTCATCGACGACCTCCAGGACCTCGCGCTGGCCGACGCGGGCGAGCTCCGGCTGCACCCGTCACCGGTCGATCTGCGCGAGCTGTTCGACCAGCTCGTCGCCGCACATCCTGCGCTGGTCGCGGAGGGCAGCGGCATCGTGAACGCGGATGCCGTGCGGTTGCGGCAGATCCTCACCAACCTCGTCACGAACGCCCTGCGCTACACGCCTTCCGACGGCACGGTTCGCTTGTGGACGGACGGCCGCCGGATCACCGTGAGCGACACGGGGTCCGGCATCTCCGCCGAGGATCTGCCGCACGTGTTCGACAGGTTCTGGCGCGCCGACCGCTCCCGCACGCGCGACACCGGCGGCAGCGGGCTGGGTCTGGCGATCGTGCACGCCCTGGTGAGCGCTCACAACGGCACGATCACCGTCGGAAGCACAGTCGGACAAGGCACCACGTTCACGATCACGCTGCCGAGCCAGAAGAATCCAACACGCTGAGCGCACATTTTCCTCACAACCGCTCGGCAGCATCGCCGCCATGAACCCCAGGCTGTTGATCGGCGCTGCCGTGCTGCTGCTCTCCGCGTGCAGCCAGGCCGCTCCCCCACCGTCGAACGTCGCCTCGCTGCAGACCTCAGGCTCGGCCGCCCCGTCGTCCTCCGCCGCCGCGCCGACGGACGGTGAGCAGCCGCGCCTGCGCATGGACATGACCGAGGAGGAGAAACAGCGGTACTACGACGCGCACACCGCCTGCCTCGCCGAGAAGGACCCGAACGCCACCGGCACCGGCGCGGCCCCGGCCGGCCGCCGCCAGTACAGCGACGAGGCGTGGCAGGCGTGCGCGAAGAAGTGGCCGCTGCCGCCGTGGGAGATGGACTCCAGCAACCCGACGTTCAAGGACAACTGGCACAAGAACGTCCAGTGCATCAACAGTCGCGGCATGAAGGTCATCGAGACCGAGCCCGGCAGCTGGACCTACGACGGCGAACAGACCCTGCCGGAGGAAGAGCGCCGCAAGATCGAGAAGGACTGCGAGCAGGAGGTCTTCGGCGGGGGACATAAGTGAAGCGCTGGATCATCTGCACGGTCGTCGGTGTGACTCTGGTCGGCGGCGTGTTGGCGCTCACCTGGACCCGTCAGGCCCCCGCTCAGACCTCTCAGCCACCGGCACCCAAGACGGTCGCCGTGGTGAAGACGGACCTGACCGACGTCCGCGAGTTCAAGGCCACCCTCGGCTTCGGCGCCTCCCAGCAGGTGACGGGCCGTCGTCCGGGCACGCTGACGTCGCTGCCCGCCCCGGGTTCCGACATCGACCGAGGTCAAGCTCTGTACAAAGTGGACAACCGCCCGGTGTGGCTGTTCTTCGGCGACACCCCGTTGTGGCGCAAGCTCGACACGGCAGGTGTGAAGGGCCCGGACGTGAAGATCGTGAAGGACAACCTCGCGGCTCTCGGCTACACACTCGGCGGCGCCCCCGACGAGTGGACACCCGCCACGATCGACGCGGTGAAGCGCTGGCAGAAGGCCGAGAAGGTCGACCAGAGCGGGGTGGTCGAACCGGGCGATGTCGTGGTGCTGTCCGGAAAAGTCCGCGTCGAGTCGGTGACCGCGAAGCTGTCGGCAGCCGGTGAGGGCCCGCTGATGGCCGTGACCGCCACCGGCAAAGCCGTCGCCGCCTCGGTCGACGCCCGTCAGGCCGAGGTGTTCAAAAAGGACCTGAAGGTGACCGTCGTCCTGCCCAACGGCACGGAAACGGCGGGAACCGTGCGTTCCGTCAGCACCGAGGCCAAAACCGAGAAGAACGGCAACGGCGAGGAAACCCCGGTGATCGCCGTCGACATCGGCCTCGACACCGAGGTGGGTTCGTTCGACTCCGGCCCGGTGCGCGTCCGCCTGACCAGCACCGCCCGCCGAGGAGTCCTGGCCGTGCCGGTGACAGCGTTGCTGGCGTTGCGCGAGGGCGGCTACGCGATCCAGTCCGCGTCCGGCCAGCTCGTCGCCGTGAAGACAGGTCTGTTCGCGGGCGGCCTGGTCGAGATCAACGGCGGCGGCGTCACCGAAGGCATGCAGGTGGTGACGACGTCATGACTCCGGTCCTCGAAATCGTTGACGCGGTGAAGGAGTACACGGGCGGCGTCCGTGCGCTCGACGGCGTCTCGCTCACCCTGCACGCGGGCGAGGCGGTCGCGATCGTCGGCCCGTCCGGCTCGGGCAAGTCGACGCTGCTGAACCTCCTCGGCACGCTCGACCGCCCGTCCAGCGGCACGGTGATGCTGGACGGCCACGACATCTCGGCGCTGTCCGATCGGCAGCTGTCGGCGTTGCGCGGCAGGCGGATCGGGTTCGTGTTCCAGCAGTTCCACCTGGCCGACGGCATGACCGCGCTCGACAACGTGTCCACCGGCCTGCTGTACGCGGGCACGCCCCGCAAGTGGCGTGCGGCAATGGCCGCGGAAGCGTTGGAGCGGGTGGGTTTGAGCCACCGCTTGAAGCACCGCCCGCACGAACTCTCCGGCGGCGAACGCCAACGCGTCGCCATCGCCCGAGCTGTGGTGAACCGTCCGGCGTTGATGCTGGCCGACGAACCGACCGGCGCACTGGACACCGCGACCGGGCGGGCGGTGCTGGACCTGTTGCTGGACCTCAACCGCGACGGCACAACGCTCGCGGTGATCACGCACGACCGCGAGGTGGCGGCGAGGCTGCCACGCCAGGTGGAGATCAGGGACGGCCGCATCCAGGCAGAGGTGGGAGTGTGAAGCCGACTCGCCTGAGTCCTCTCGACCTCCTGCTCCTCGGCCTCTCTCCCTTGCGCACCAGGCCGTTGCGAGCTGTGCTGTCCGCGCTCGGCATCTCCATCGGCATCGCCACCCTCGTCGTGGTCACCGGCATTCCGGCCTCCAGCCGGGCCGCGCTCATGGAGGAGTTCAAAGCCCTGGGCACCAACCTGCTGAGAGCGGAAGCCGCCACCGGCACCAACAACGAGGCCGCTTCCCTCCCACCCGGCTCGATCGCGATGGTCGAACGCATCGGCCCCACCGACGAAGTCAGCGCCGTGGCCAACACCCACGCCGTGGTCCGCCGTTCCGATCGCATCCCGGACTCCGAGACGTCCGGCTTGACCGTCCTCGCGACCAAGCTCAACCTCCTCGACACCCTCAACGGCCGGGTCCGCACCGGGACGTTCCTCAACCAGGCCACCGAGAAGTTCCCCACGGTCGTGCTCGGCCACATCGCCGCGACCCGGCTCGGCATCACCGCCCCGGACGCCCAGGTCCGCATCAACGACACCTGGTTCACGGTGATCGGCATCCTCGACCCGCTCCCGCTGGCGCCGGAGATCGAACGGTCCGCGCTCGTCGGCTGGGACGCCGCCAAAGGACTCGGTTTCGACGAACGTCCGACGGTCCTCTACCTCAGAGCGCAGGAGGCCGCGATCGACGACGTCCGGGCAGTCCTGCCACCGACCGTCTACCCGCAGAACCCGTCCCAGGTCAGGGTCAGCCGCCCGTCGGACGCCCTCACCGCCAAGCGCCTCACCGAGAACACCTTCTCCGCCCTCGTGCTCGGCCTGGCGGGAGTGGCGCTGCTCGTCGGGGGCATCGGGGTCGCGAACACCATGGTGATCTCCGTGCTGGAACGCAAACGCGAGATCGGACTGCGCAGAGCCCTCGGCGCCAACCGGGGCCAGGTCCGGACCCAGTTCCTCACCGAGTCGGTCGTCCTGTGCCTGCTCGGCGGCATCGCGGGCGTGTTGTCAGGGCTAACAGGAACCGCCGGATACGCCGCCGCACACGGCTGGCCTGCGGTGATCCCGCTCGAAATGGTCGGAGCCGGGCTCGCGGCCGCCGTGCTGACCGGCGTGATCGCGGGTGTCTACCCGGCGGTGCGGGCGTCGCGGCTCACCCCCACGGAGGCGCTCGCCGCGCCGTGAGAAACAGGGCGTGCTCGAATGTCGAGATCCAGCAGGCTCGTTCGTCCTCAGGCCAGGACGACTGGAGGACATCGATGCACTACATGTTCCTGATCTACAACTGCGAGGACCGGCCGGCCCACGGCGACCCGCGCTTCGAGGAGATCCTCAAGCGGGTCAACGCGTTCGCGGACGAGTGCCGCAACCGGGGTGTCTTCGTGGCCGGCGACCCGCTGAAACCCGTCAGCACCGCCACGACCGTGCGGGTCAAAGAGGGCAAGGCGGTGCTCACGGACGGGCCGTTCGCCGAGACGCACGAACACCTCGGCGGGTACTACCTGCTCAACTGCCGCGACCTCGACGAGGCGCTGGAACTGGCCGAGATGATTCCGCAGGCGCAGTTCGGGGCCACGATCGAGGTGCGGCCGGTCGACCACATCCCCGGCCTGAACCACGGGGTGGCATGAGCGACCTCGCGTCGGCCGCGGTGGAACGGGTGTACCGCGAGCACCGGACCCGGATGCTCGCGGCGCTCGTGCGGGCGCTCGGCGACTTCGAGCTGGCCGAGGACGCGCTGCAGGAGGCGTGCTCGCAGGCGTTGCGGAAATGGCCGCGCTCACAAGTGCCGGACGACCCGTTCGCCTGGCTGCTCACCGTGGCCCGCAACCACGCGCTCGACCGGTTGCGGCACGCGCAGATGGCCCGCACGAAGCTGCCCGAACCGCCGGCACCCGCCACGATGACCGAGAAGCAGCTCATCGACCTGGGCGACGAACGGCTCAGCCTGATCTTCACCTGCTGCCACCCCGCGCTGAACGAAGAGGCGAGGTTAGCGCTAACACTGCAAGCGGTGGCAGGATTTACGGCCGCGCAGATCGCCAGGACGTTCCTCGTCGCCGAGCCCGCACTGGCCCAGCGCCTGGTCCGGGCCAAGCGCAAGATCCGCGACGCCGGCATCACCTTCGAGGTGCCCGCCGACCACCTGCTGCCCGAACGTCGGCAGGGCGTGCTCACGGTCATCTACCTGATCTTCACCAGGGGCTACACGACCGCCGACGCCGACCTGCGTCACGAAGCGCTGCGGCTCGGCAAGCTCGTCGCCGCCCTGATGCCCGACGAACCGGAGGCGCACGGCCTGGTCGCGTTGATGCTGCTGCACGACTCCCGCAGCGCCGCCCGCATGACGCCGGAAGGCGACGTGGTGCTGCTCGACGAGCAGGACCGCACGCTCTGGGACGTCGAGGAGATCGCCGAGGGCATGACGCTGCTCGACCGCGCGCTGCGGTTCGGCACGGCGGGCCCGTACGTGCTGCACGCCGTGATCGCGGCCCTGCACGTGCAGGATCCGGTCGACTGGACGCGGATCACCGCGCTGTACGCCGAACTCCTCGCGGTGGCGCCCACTCCGGTGATCGAGCTCAACCACGCCGTCGCCGTCGCGATGGCCGACGGACCCGACGCCGGGCTCAAGCTGATCGACGGCATCACCGGCCTCGACGACTACCACCTGCTGCACTCCGCGCGCGCCGACCTGCTGCGCCGACTGGACCGCCGCGACGACGCCGTTGCCGCGTACCGGCGAGCGCACGAGCTGGCGGTCAGCCCGGCCGACCGGAGGTTCCTCGCCGGGCGGCTGCATTCCCTGGAGGACTCCTGATGCGACTCACCGTGCTCGACCGCGGCCACCGCCTGCCCGCCCGCCTGTTCTTCGGCTTCACCGAGCTGGTCTCGCGCGTGCCGATGTCGGATGTGCCCAAGACCTTGTTGTACCGCCCCGATTTCTTCGGCGCGGTGTTCCTCGATCTGAGCGCGAGGGCGATGCGCGGACCGTCGTTCTGGACGGCGGGCGAACGCGAGTACATGGCGCAGAAGACGGCCGAACGCCTGCAGTGCCCGTACTGCGCCGTCACGCACACCGAACTCGTCCGAATAGCAGGCGATCCGGCTCCGCTGCGCCCGGAACTCGTTGCCGCACTGCGGTTCCTCGAAGACCTCACGCCACCGGACATCACGAAGGACGCGGCCGTGGACGCGCTGAACGTCAGCCTGATCTGGCAGGTGGTGAACCGGCTCGCCAACGCGTTCGACTTCCAGCTCCTGCCCGGCCAGCTGGAGTCCGGCACGCGTTCGCTGCACCGGTTCGGCTATCGCTTCCCCGGCTTCCTCACCGGAAAGGCCACGGGAACGCTGCGCCACGCCGCGCTGGAGGCCCCGGCCCACACGCCGCCGGAACTCCGCCAGGCCGCCGCCACCGGTGACGCCTGGGGCTCTTACGCCGCAACGGTTCGCGACGCCTCGTACCGGATCTCCACTGAGGACATCGCCCGGCTCAAACAGGACCACACCGAGGACGAGATCTTCGAGGTGACCGTCGCCGCCGCCGTCGGAGCTGCTCTGGACCACCACGACAACGGGCTGAAAATTCTCGGAGGCTGATGTCGAGTTCCGGCGTGCTCGCTCGTCCTCTGCTCAAAGCAAGGACAACCGAAGGAGCGATCGACATGTCCGGACAGGTCAACTGGTTCGAGCTGCCCGCCGACGACACGGCGCGGGCACGGGCGTTCTACGCCGGCGTGTTCGGCTGGGAGACGAGCCCGATGGGCGAGGACTACCACTTCATCACCAACGGCGCGAAGGGCGCGATCGCCGCCAAGGACGCGCAGCTCACCCAGCCGCGCATCTACTTCCACACCACCGACATCGACGCGTCCGTGCGCAAGGTCGCCGACCTCGGCGGCAAGAGCGACGACGTGCAGGCCGTGCCGGAAGTCGGCCGGATCGCCCACTGCTGGGACGACCAGGGCACGCCGTTCAGCCTGTACGAGCCGAAGGCCTGACGCCCCTGAGCGGCCCGTCACAGTGCGGGCCGCTCAACAACTCCTCCCCCGCCGCCTGGCTCGTCGCCGTCGGCAACGTGGGCGAGGCCGCGGCCGACTGGTTCACCTGCACGGCCATCCGCGGCTACCGCGCGGACACGGTCGACGTCGTGGTCGGCCCGCCGGCGTTCTTGCTGACGCCAGCTTTCGAGCACCGCCGCAGCAGGACGTGGGGTGTGGCTGAGCTGGTTCGTTCCGTTCGTGAACTTCTGGTCTCCCAAGCAGGCAGTGGTGGACCGCGTTCGACCTGAGGTGGCTCCTGGACCGCACATATCTGCGTTCCTACCGCGACGGCGTGCTGACGACCGACTCGTACCCCGGCGCTGCGATCCTCTCCACCCTGTCCGCGATCGCGGGTGTCATCGCCGTGCAGGTGGTGAAACGCATCTTCGCTTTCCAGAGCTCACCACTGCCTGTTCAGTCCTCTTCGGACTGACCTGCCGCCGGGTTACCATGCTGGTCATGTCAGACGTCGGCGTGCTCTCCGCGCATCTGCTGTCGAGCTTCCAGAAGGAGCTCTTCACCCGCCTCGCCGAAGCGGGTCACGAGCACCTGCGCCCACGCCACGGCGCGATCATGGCCTACGTCGCCGCCGAGGGCAGCCGCGCGAGCGAGCTCTCCGAACGCTCCGGCCAGCACAAGCAGGTCGTGGGCACGCTGATCGACGAGCTGGAGCGCCTCGGCTACGTCGTCCGGCAGCCGGACCCGGCCGACCGGCGGGCGAAGCTGGTCGTGCCCACCGAACTGGGTCGTGACCAGATGGTCCAGGCCAAGCGGATCATCTCCGACATCGAGGCCGGGTTCGCCCGCCGGGTCGGCGCCGAGCGGTTCGCCGCGTTCAAGGAAGTGTTCGCGGAGATCACCACCCGACCGTGATCTCCTCGCGGTGGGCGGCGAGGAAGTCCTTGAGCGTCAACCAGGTCGGCACGATCTCGTGGGTCAGCGCGGCGTCGCGGCGGCTCAGGACGTGCTCGGGGAGCGCCGCGTAGTACTGGAAGGCTCTGGCACCCCAACGGTCGACACGGCGGCCCTGGACACCTTTTCTTTCGATTCTTGATTTCTTTCTTCCACTCTTTCCGCCGACGCTTCTCCGCTCCGGAGCGCATTTCAACGTCAGCGCCGCTGCCGGGCCTCACCTGTGGGTCACGAAAAACCCAGGGGAAAACAGTCTACGCCTGCACCCCGTCGGTCTTCGGCTATTCATAACGTTTGAACACGTGAACCAATGATGTGTAACAAGGCGGAGCACACGTCCGACGTTCAGGGTGGTGAGACTGCGTTCACCTGCTTGAACAAGGCAGAGGTGCCGAGCGTAAGTTGCCAGCTCCAGCGCCCCTGGGTGCGCACCTGCACCCCATCGCCGCCGCCTGGTCTGATGCTTCATCGCTTGCGGTCGCGGATTTCACGCATTTCGGAAGGCAACATCTTTGATCCATCTGAAAATTGTGCACAGGAAGAGTAGTCATGAAGGGTAAACCGGGTCTGCACGGCGATGGACCACTCCCCGGACGGCGGAAGCCTGCGGGGATCAGACGGTGAAGGGCTGTGCCCGCCGACGCACCGTCCGACGTGGCGTGATCATCGCCCTGATCGCTGCCGCCGAGCTGGGCTGCACGGGACTCGTGATCGGTGTGGCGGCGTCCGCCGGAACCGGTATGGCCTCGACGGTGACCGTCTCGATCGACGGTGTCATCGGCACCTGGGCACCCGCATCCACTCAGTCCAGCACCGCCGCACCGGCGACCACGGGTACCACCGTCCACACCCCGGTGGCACCAACCGATCCGCCTCCAGACCAGCCGATCGCCCCGACCACACCGTCCACCTCCGAGACGACACCCGCACCGGCCGGTACCGCACCCGGCGATGCGCCATCCAGCTCCAGCGAGCCGCAGTCCACGACTCCCTGACCGCTGCGACGTCCGCGCACCACCCCGGCTCACGACCGGCGCTGCTACGACCACCCCAACGGCCTTCCGGCCACCAGGTTTCTGTCCCACATGAGGAGAATCGCCATGCACGTCAGCAAGAAAGCCAAGTCCGTGCTCATCATCGCCGCTACCGGCACGATCCTGGGCGTCAGTGGCCTGGCCATTGCCGCGTTCGTCCAGCAGAGCACCGCGGACGGCGTGTCCGGCTCCGCTGAGGCGATGGTCCCCGCCACCGTGACCGGCGCGCAGACCGGCACGCTCCTGCCCGGCGAGAAGGCCTACGTCACCCTCACCCTGTCCAACCCGAACGCCAACGTGAAGATCAAGCTGATGAGCGTGACCCCTGGCGACGTCGTGATCGACAGCGTCACCAACCCCGCCGACACGGCCTACTGCCACGGCCAGATCGAACTGTCCACCGTCGGCGCGGACCCCCTCCTGCCGACGCTGGCCGTGAGTGAGGCGAACTTCCCCTACAAGCTGACCGATGCGGTGAAACTCAAGGACGACACCGACATCCGCTGCCAGGCCATGACCTACCACACCACCTGGACCGCCCAGTTCCAGGCCGTCCGCTAGGCCTGGGGACCAACCTCTGGTGATCCAACGACCGAGCAGAAGTCACCGCGACGGCCACGAGGCTGGAGGTCTCGTGGCCATCGCGGCAACCCCGCTGGACACGAGAAAGGAGAAAGTCCATGCACAGCAACAGGAAGGGCATACCCCTGCGGCTCGTCCACCTCGCCGTGGGCGTTGTGGTGGCCGCCGGCGCGGTCGCGATCGCCGCGTTCGTCCAGTACAACACCGCGAACGGCGCGGCCGGATCGGCGGAGTCCGTCACCCACGCCACGGTTCCCGGTACACAGATCGGTGTCCTGCTGCCCGGTGAGACCGCGAACGTCGTTCTCACCCTGACCAACCCGTACGCCGACGTGAAAGCGAAACTGCAGCCGATCTCCGCCGGTGACGTCGTCATCGACACCGTCGCGAACCCGGCCGACAAGCCCTATTGCCACGGCCAGATCGAACTGTCCACCGTCGGCGCGGACACCCACCTGCCCACCCTCACGAAGCACGAAACCAACCACCCGTACAAAATGATCGACGCCGTGAAACTCAAGGCCGACACCGACTTCCGCTGCCAGGGCATGACCTATCACACCACGTGGTTCGTCCACCTCAACGCCACCCGCTGAGAGATCCTGGCTCGACGACACGTATTCGCTGAGGTCAAGCACCTGTTCATCCTGGCGGCCCGCCGCCGGCGGAACGAAACCCGCCATCCGCACTGGACTTGGTGGCGAGCACGCCGCCAAGTCCACGCCTGAAGATTCCACCACCGCACCGCCCTGTGCCGGCGACTCACTCCACGACTACATCGACAGCCGCCTGCTCTATCGGCAAATGATGTGCGGTTCCCGATCCCAAGCCCGGCATCGTCGTGGTTGGCCGGATCGGGATCTGCAGGCGCGGCCGCGACCGCCCAACCCGCCGAGACGGTGCCGACGACCTCGGCCTGAGTCGGCAACGGCCGCCCACCCGGACCGCGCTATCAGGACTAGCCGGTCGACCTGAAGACCTTGGCCATGAACCCGGACGCTCGGCGGGCCGGTTCGCGGGCAGCGGCGACGCCTTCAGCCAAGCGGGCAACAGCGCCCACCACAGCCACGATCTTCCTCCCGGTCGTGCCCGAACTACATCGCCACCAATCAGTGACTATCATCTTGAGTGAGCAAAGCGACTCCGCGCCTCCTCGATCTCGCTCAGGTACCGGGTGGTCCAGTCGCACATCGCGTCGACCGTTTTACGCAGCTCACGGCCAGGTTCGGTGAGCGTGTAGTCGACCCGCGGCGGCACGGTCGGGTGCACGACGCGGGTCACCAGCCCGTTGCGCTCCAGCAGCCGCAGGTTCTGCGTGAGCATCTTGTGGCTGATGCCGTCGACCTCGACCTTCAGCTCGGTGAAGCGCTTCGTGGTGTCCCCGATCGTCTCGATGATCAGCAGCGCCCACTTGTTCGCGATGTCCGAGAAGATCTCGCGCGCCAACGAGTCCGCACGACCGATGTCGCCGCTGAGCTGCTTGCTCACCTTTTGGTTCCCCACTCACGAAAAAGTGCGTTCTTCCAGGTCGGCGCTCACTCTCCTACGGTTACCCAGTAACCACAAGAGAGGAAGAGCAAGTGGCTGTCACCTTGATCAACCCCGCAGGCCTGCCCGAGATCGACGTCTACCACCACGTGGCCGTCGCGACCGGAACGAAGTCGATCCACCTGGCCGGGCAGGTCGACTGGAGCGGGGATCCGGACTTCGCCAAGCAGGTCGAGAACGCCTATGTGAACGTTCACACCGCGCTCAAGGCCGCCAACGCCTCCTTCAAGGATCTCGTGCACGTCCGGGTCTACGCCGTGGACTGGACGCAGGACTTGATGCCTGAGCTGCTCAAGGGCATCGAGAACGCGATGACCCGCACAGGCGAGACCGCGAAACCTCCCGCCACGCTCATCGGAGTGGCCGCGCTCGACATCCCCGAGCACCTGGTCGAGGTCGAGGCCACCGCGGTGATCTGATTTACCGGCGGCTAACCACAGCAGCGCACGCTCCTCACGTAAATCGAGAGGAGCACCATGCGCAAGATCCTGGCCGCGGCAGCCGTTTCGGCGGCAGTCGCCGTGACGCTCACCGGCACGGCTCAGGCCGAGTCGAACCAGTACTGCGGCAGCGTCACGCAGATCGGGTCGACGGCCTACGTGAAGAACTACGACGAGACCGTGGCGTCGGTGAAGCAGTTCAAGGGCTGCGGCAAGAACTTCTCCTACATCTACGTGTGGGACTCGTGGATCGCTCGTACCGGCAGGGACTTCACCCTCCGCACGCACATCGTGACCCGCGACAACAACTCCCACGGGTACAAGACGGGTGCGCGGGGACAGCGGGAGCTGTGGGGCGGTCCCGCGGACACGATCAACGACTGCACGCGCGCGCACGGCGAGGTCGACGGCAGCAGCTACTTCCTGTTCGCCAAGACCAGCGAGCGCTGCTGATCAGCAGAACTCCGCAAGGCCATCGGTCACCCTGACCGTCACGGTGGTGCGCCCGTCCGGACTGTGCCGGGCGGGCCCGTACTCCGCCAGCAAGGTCTTGTTCGCGCGAACATTCGTGTCATAGGCCCGAGTGTGCTGCGCGCAGGTGCACGAGTGATCGAGCGGTGTGGAGCACGCGAACTCGGCGCGCAGCCGCTCGACGTCCGCCGTGGCGAGCACACCCGACCACACCATCACGTCGTCCTCTTCGCCGAACACCACGAAGTCGTCGTAGCTGAACGTGCGAACCTCGCCGACGTCGCAGGCCGCGCAGAACAGCACCCGGCAGTAGTCGTGCATGCGCTCGTACGGCCCGCGCTCGCGGACGCCGACGACGACTTCCTGTTCCCCGTGGCAGATCAGGCAGTTGTCCGACGGCGGGTGCCACCTGCTCATCGGCGCATGCTGACGAACAAGGCCAGCCCTGCCGACAGCGCGATCAGAGCCGACACCACGAGCTGGTTGAGCCAAACGGCCCAAACACCGTCGTCCGCCGCGCGCAACGCGACGATCACCAGCCACAGGGCCAAAGCGATGGTGATCGGCTGCGCCAGCGGCACGTCGAGCGGCGCCATCGCCCGCACCATGCCGAGCAGCATGACGACGACGGCCAGCCCCATCGACCACCAGTACGGCCGGAAAGCGTGTACGGACGCGCTGAAGTGCAGGACCGGTGGCGCGGCGATCAGCCACACGCCGGCCAGGAAGGCGGCGACACCGGCCCTGCTCTCGAACGTCCGTCCGTGTTGGTCCCCCACGCGAGTGATTCTCACCTCTGGACGACCACTAGGGAACACCTCATTCGTTCCGGTATGCCTTCATGTTCCGCAGCAGCAGGTAGGTGTCCTGCAACTGTGCGGAGTCGCCGAGGGACCGGTAGATGCCCCACTTCGGATGCGCCTGGTCACCACCGAGCCACGTGTCGAAACCGGAGCGGGACGCGTTGACCACGCTGGTACCGCCGTCCTTCAGCGAGAAGCGGAGGCTGCCGGAGTCGGCGACCTTGATCTCGATCTCGACGTCGATCCACTTGTTGCGCAGCGGGGCGAGTGGTGTGCTGCCGAGTTTCGCCTGTCCCGCACCGAAGAGCCGCATCTCGACCGTCTCGGTGGAACCACTGCGGAACAACGACATCGTGACGACCGGCGAGGCCACGCCGGTGTGCTTGACCTGGAAGATGTGCGTGAAGCTGGTCGTCCCCTTCAACGAGCTGGGGATGTACATCTGGTAGTTGTAGCGCCAGGTCTCGCCCTTCTTCATGTCGTGGCGCGTGCTGCCGGTCTGGATCGCGCGGACCTCCTGGCGCTGCCGGTCCGAACCGTCCCGATCGGACTTGTGCATCACGAACCGGTACTGGTCGCTCTCGGCGAAGATGTGCGTGGCCGACGGGTGCGAGTTGGAGCGGTCGTCCTCGATGCCCACGAACGCCTTCAGCCCGACCGAGCCGGGGTCCGGCGCCCATTTCTGCACGAACGCCAATGCTCCGATGTCAGCCGACGCGACGCCCGCGACGAACGGCGTCGCCGCGACGGCGAGCGCTCCGCGCAGTGCCGTGCGGCGGTTGAACAATTCCATGCGGGTTCCTCCTCGAACCAAAGTTCGAGGCGGCGGTGCCTATCACGATCTGCGACAGACCTCCGATGTGTCAAGGGCTCACATTTGTGGAGAATGCGTGCAGATCCGGTGAAGGTGTTGCGGCCGAACGGGAACAGCGTCCCGAACCAGCTCTACGGTCAGGCATGGACACCGTGGACGTGCTCGTCGTGGGCGCCGGGCTGGCCGGGCTCAACACCGCTCGCCTGCTGGCCGACGCAGGCCTCGACGTGGCCGTGTGTGAACGACGGACCAGCCTTGAGAGCGGCATCCGCACGACGGGCATCTTCGTCCGGCGCACCCTCACCGACTACGACCTGCCGCACCTCGGCCCGGCGGTCCGGCGCGTGCTGCTCTACCCGCCGTCGCTGCGGGAACCTGTCGAGCTCGTCAGCGCTCACGACGAGTTTCGCGTTGGCGACATGGCGGGCATCTACGCCGCGGCCGTCGAGGCTGCTCAGCGGGCCGGCGCCGAAGTCCACCTCAACGCGAGCTATCCGATGAAGGCGACCAAGGCCCGCTTCACGATCGGCGCGGACGGCGCCCGGTCGACCGTCGCCAAGCAGCTCGGCCTCGACGTCAACCGACAGCTGATCACCGGGATCGAGGAGGTCTACCCGATCAGGTCCGGTTCGACGCCGACGTTCCACTGCGTCGTCGACCCGCGGCTCGCACCCGGTTACATCGCGTGGGTCATCGACGACGGCAAGCACGCGCACGTGGGCCTGGCCGGGCGCGCCGACCGGTTCGCCGCGCCGCTCCCCCAGTTGCTGCAACGGTTCCGCGACAGCTTCCCCACGCCCATGCCGATCGGGCCGGTCAAGCGGCGCGGCGGGCCGATCCCGGTCGGCGGACTGTTGCGCAGGATCGTGTCGCCGGACGGTCTGCTGGTCGGCGACGCGGCGGGCGCGGTCTCCCCGCTCACCGCCGGCGGGCTCGACCCGTGCATGCGGATGTCCGAGCTCGCCGCCTCGGTCACGTTCGACTACCTGCGCAGCGGCAACAAGTACGTGCTGGAGCACTACGACGCTGCCGCGATGCGCCGCCGCTACCTCGTCAGGTCGACGATGCGCCGCGGGTTGTCGCTGGTCCGCGGGCCACAGCTCGCGGAGTTGGCGTTCGCAGGGCTGCGCACGCCCGTCGGCAAGGCCGTGGCCAAGCGGATCCTGTTCACCTAGATTCGGCCTCGCGCTTCAAGGCGTTGTTCTCGGCCTGCATGCCGTCACGCATCGCCTTGCCCATGAAGTGGTCGGCTCCACCGGACAGGATGCCGTCGATCAACAGCTCGTTGGACACGAGCACAGTGCCGTCGGGCTGCGTTGTGAGCGTCCGACAACGCTGGCCGTAGACGAACCACGCGTTCCAGCCCGCGTCCTTCCAGCAGAACCGCTGGCCGGGCACGCCGTTGAGCACGGTGTGCTTCGCGGCCATCTTGGTCGAGCCGAGGATGACGTCGACCTTCACCTCGTCGCCGGGTGAGGTACCGCCCTCGGCCCTGGTCACCCACGGGTTCCAGCTCGCGTAGCCGGGGAAGTCGGTCAGCAGCCCGTAGATCCGCTCCTGGGGCGCTGAGATGACCGTGTCGACGCGGTAGACCACCGAGTGCTCGCCGGGTTCCCGGGGATCGAGCGGAGCGCCGCTCACCAGCATCGCGAACACCAGACCTGCTGCCAGCACGTGATCACCTCGGGAAGATACCGGGACGCAGACGTGAAGAAAATACGCGTCTGCGTCCCGACTGGGATCGGCCGATCAGGCGGTCAGCAACCGCAGCCCGTAAACACGCAGAATCTCGTTAACGGGCTGGAACCACGTACGGCCACCGCTCGAGCAGTTGCCGTACCCGCCGGACGTCACGCCCTGCGCCTGGTCGCCGGTGATGAACGAGCCACCCGAGTCGCCCGGCTCCGCGCACACGCTGGTGCCGACCATCTCGTAGACCGCGCCCTGCTGGTAGTTCACGGTCTCGTTGCGGCCCTGGACGACACCGCAGTGCCAGTGCGAGGTCGAACCGGAACGGCACACCGACGTGCCGGGCGGGGCCTCCCACGAGCCGCGCACCAGGGCGTCGCTCACCTGGCCCCAGCCGAGCACGACCGCCACGTTCCACCAGCCGCCACCGGTGCGAACCCAGCCGTAGTCGTTGGTGGGGAACGAAGAGCCGACGAACTCACCCTGCCACGAACGGTCCCAGCCGTAGACGTTCCAGGCGCCGACGTTGCAGTGACCGGCGGTGACGTAGCCGCCCTGCACGGAGAACCCGATCGAGCAGCGGACGTTGCCCGTGTAGAACGGGTCGCCGCCCACGGTGCCGGCCGCGAACGTCTGCGGCTTCTGGACGCCCTCGGTGTTAACGACTACATCCTTTGGCAGACCCGCGAGATCAGCCCCAGGCAGAGCATCGACCACCACGGCGCCGCGCTGGACGTCGACCCGCCACCCGGCGACGTCCTTCGACACCGCACCGGCCTTCGACAGTCTGTCGATGTTGTTCTTGGACGCGGTCAACGAGGCGAAGGTCTTCGTACGCAGAACCGGCTGTGCTCCAGCGGCTTTCACCGCGTCGAGCTTCGCCGGGTCGGTCACCGCGACCTGGAGCTTGCCGTCGGCGAACCAGCTGCCGCCGTAAGCGTCGGCAGCGGCTTCCTGGGCGGCGGGCGCGATCTTCAGCGCCACCTTCTCCTGGCGGATCCTGGTCAGCGCCTGCGCGGTGCTGATCCCGAAGTCTCGGCTCATGGCGTCGACGACGTCGGCGGAAGCCGCCGCGGCGGGGATTGTGATCGTGCTCAACACGATCGCTGACACGGAAACTGTGCGTAGCAGCATGATTTCTCTCCTACGGTGCCCAGGGCGAGCTCACGGCCCAGCTCACGTCCTGGTTGTACGAGGCAGGGTTGTCGTACGTGTGCGCGCCGCCGTTCGAGGCGACCCAGACCTCCTCCTGGTAGTGCCGGATGTTGGTGCCGAGCTCGTTGACCGACTCCAGCCGCACACCGCCCTCGCCCGGCTGGGCGCAGAACGTGGCGTCGCGGCGGAACAGGTCCGTGTTCTCGCCTGCGTTGAGGCGAACGCGGAAGTCGGCGTGCCGCAGGTAGCTGCCGGGAAAGTTGCGGGACTCCAGCGAGTAACAGGTCGGATCGGCCAGTCCGCGCCTGATCACGAACGTCGAGTCCGCCTTCAGCAGACCGTCACTCCCGCTCGTCACGACGTCGGTGCGCGCCAGGCCGTCGCGGTGCCGCAGGTAGCGATCCGTGAAGCCCGGTGTGGTGACGCGGAACGACCTGGCCTGGTCCAGCGGCAGGTCCGCACCGCTGCGCCATTGCGCCACGCTCACCGCCCAGGTGGTGTCAGCGGCGAACGACGTCGGGGTGTCCCAGGGGTTCGGGCCGCCGCTGCGCGCCAGATACACGTTCTCGTTGAAGTGCCTGATGAAGCTGCCGCGCTGGCTGAACGACTCCAACGCGCTGCCGCCAGAGCCTTCCCGCGCACAGAACGTGGCATCGCCGGCGTTCGGGTTCGCCGCGATGCCGATCCGGGAGTTCGCGTGGCGCAGGAACATTCCCGGGAAGTTCCGCGACTCGAACGACAGGCAGGACGCGTCCGCGAGTCCGGGACGCACGTGGAAGGTGGCGTCCAGGCGGTCGAGATCGGAGCTGGGCACATCGGTGCGGGCGAGGCTGTCGCGGTGGCGCAGATAGCGGTTGGTGTACCCGGATGTGGTGACGCGCAACGACACCACATCGTCCGGCCCCACCGCCGTGCCGTTCGCGATCGCGAGAACCTTCTGGTTGATAGCGCGAACACGGGACTCGGTCATCTTCAGCACGCGCCGGTCGTAGGTGTAGAAGCCGTTGACCTCGTTCTCGACGTCGTACGGTTCGGTGTAGACAGACGCGGACAGCCCGCGCGTGTGCACCAGACGGGCGACCTGCTTGACGATCTCCTCGTACCGCTTGGTCAGCGACTGCTCGTCCGGATACAGGGCGCCGTAAGCGAATCCCTTGCCCGGCTCGTACTCGTGGCCGACAACTCTGCGGCCCAGACCGCCGAACTCGCCGAGCATCGCCACCCTGTTGTTGTCCGGCAGCCGATTGCCGGTCGTGATCTGGTACGAGTGGTCGTCGATCACGTCGCCGTTGCCCGGATCGGGATCCGAGAGGCAGCAGTTGGAGCCGGAGTTGTGATTGATCAGGCGGGTGTTGTCGATGCCGCGCACCAGGTTCACGATCCTGGCTGCGTCGTACTCGCCCCAGCCCTCGTTGAACGGCACCCACTGCACGATCGACGTGATGCCCTTGAGCTGGTCGATGATCCTGCGCAGCTCGGACTCGTAGTTGGCGTGCGAGTTCGGCGCCTCGCCGACCGCGTCGACCGCCGGCATGTCCTGCCAGACCAGCAGGCCGAGCTTGTCCGCGTGGTAGAACCAGCGCGCCGGCTCGACCTTGATGTGCTTGCGGACCATGTTGAACCCCAAGGCCTTCTGGCGTTCGAGGTCCCAGCGCAGGGCTTCGTCGGTCGGCGCGGTGTAGATGCCGTCCGGCCAGTAGCCCTGGTCGAGCGTGCCCTGCTGGAAGACGAACTTCCCGTTCAGCAACGGCCGCATGACTCCGCCGACCATCGCCTTGCCGAGCGAGCGCATGCCGAAGTAGCCGGTCACGGCGTCGCCGTCGGCCAGCGTCACTCTCAGGTCGTAGAGGAACGGGTCATCGGGCGACCACAGCCTGGCGTTCGGCACCGGGATCCGCAGCGAGCTGCCGGTCGTACCGGTCTGCCTGCCGACCACCTGTCCTCCGCTGAGCACCTCGGCCGTGACCGACTGCCCCGCCGTGCCCTGCACGACCAGGTCCAGCGCGCCCGCTCCGACGTTCGGGGTGGTGTCGAGGCGGGTGATGTTCGCGCTGCGCACCGGTTCCAGCCAGACCGTCTGCCAGATGCCGGAGGCCGCGGTGTAGAAGATCCCGTCGGGGTTGCGGCGTTGCTTGCCGATCGGATAGCGGCTGCCGTCGACCGGGCTGTTGACGCCCACAATGATCTCGTTGGTGCCTGCTTGGAGCGCTGAGGTGATGTCGAACGAGAACGCGTCGTAGCCGCCGGTGTGGGTGCCGACCTGCCTGCCGTTGACCCAGACCCTGCTCTCCCAGGTGACGGCACCGAAGTTCAGCTTGATGTTCCGGCCGTTCCAGGTGGGCGGAACGGTGAAGGTGCGGCGGTAGAACATGTTGTCCTCGTGCCGTTTGACACCCGACAGCGCGGACTCGATCGGGTACGGGACGAGGACGCCTTCGGCCAGTGGCCTGCCGATCGGCGGGGAGTTCAGGTTCGGTGCACCGGAGAACTCCCAGACGCCGTTGAGGTTCTGCCACTCGGCGCGGACCAGCTGCGGGCGCGGGTACTCGGGCAGAGCGTTCGTCGGCGACACCTGGTCGGTCCAGGGTGTCGTGAGCGGAGGAACCTTCGGTTGCCACTCCGCGGCGTGTGCTGTTGGTACGACTGTGGTGGCTGTGATGAGGATTCCGACCAACACGCCCAGGACGCGTCTGGTCATGATGCTCCTATCTGCGCAGTATTCGTTGCAGAACAACGACGATGAGCAGGAACACCCCGCTCACCACCGACTGGTAGTTGCTGTCGAGCGTGCCGATCTGGTTGATCACGTTCTGGATGACCTTGATCAGGCCGACCCCGATCACGGTGCCGAGCACCGTCCCCATACCCCCTGACAACAGAGTGCCACCGATGACCACCACCGCGATGGCGTCCAGCTCGGTGCCAACTCCTATGACCGTGACGCCGGACTGCAGATACGCCGCGGTCAGCGCTCCCGCCAGGCCTGCCAGCGTGCCGCTCATCGTGTAGACACCGATCTTGGTCCTGGCGACGGGGACGCCGAGCAGGACGGCGGACTGCTCGGCGCCCCCGGTGGCGAACACGTTCTGGCCGAACGTGGTCCGGTTCAGGATCAGTCCGCCCAGGACTGCCAGCGCGGCCGCGATGAAGATCGGGTAGCCGAAGCCGAACACCGTGCCGCGGCCGAGTTCGACGAACGCCGAGTCCGGGGCGATCTGGTAGGTGTTGGCGCCCTCGTCGGTGATGGCGAGCAGGAGTCCGCGGGCGAACAGCAGCGACGCCAGCGTGACGATGAACGGCGCCATGTTCGTGCGGGCGATCAGCAGCCCGTTGACCAGTCCGACAGCGCCGCAGACGAGCAACGGCAGTGTTAGCGCTACCAGGAAGCCGTACTGCGAGCCCCACGCCGCCAGCACGCCGCCGAGGGCGTAGAGCGAGCCGACGGACAGGTCGATGCCGCCGGTGATGATCACGAACGTCATGCCGAGCGCGATCACCGCGAGGAACGAGCCCTGCAGGGCGAGATCGCGGAGGTTGTCGAGGCTGCCGAAGCGCGGGAACACCAGCCACGACACCGCGACCATCAGGATCAGCGCGACGGCGGCGCCCTGGCGTTGCAGCATCTTCGACCCCGCGCTGTACTGCCTGCTCGTTTCGGACACAGTGGTCATCGGCGCTCCCGTGCCACGTACACGGCGGCGACGATGATCGCGGCCTGGATCATCTGCGCGATGGAGTCGGGCAGGTTGTGCTTGATCAGCGTGGCCCGGACGAGCTGCATCAGCACGACTCCCATGACCGTGCCCAGCACGCGCACCTTGCCGCCGGTGAGCGGAGTTCCGCCGACGACCACGGCGGTGATGGCGGACAGTTCCATCAGCAGGCCCATGTCGGCGGGGTCGCTGGCGGCGAGCCTGGACGTGGCCAGCACGCCCGAGACCGCCGCGAGCACGCCGCAGATGGTGTAGACGCCGATCAGCACGCGGTTCACCGGGAGGCCGGCGAGCGTGGCCGCCTTGCGGTTGCCGCCGATCGCGACGAGCTGGCGTCCGAACGTGGTGCGGTTGGTGAGTGCGGCGACGGTAAGCGCTGACAGGCCTGCGATGAGCACGCTGATCGGGATCCCGAGCAGGTCGTCGGTGCCGAGTGCGAGGAACGCCGGGTCGTGCAGCTGGACCAGCTGGCCGTCCGCGATGACCAGTGCGAGGCCTCTTCCGCCCACCAGCAGAGCGAGTGTGGCGACGATCGGCTGGATGCCCACCTTCGCGACGAGGAAGCCGTTGAACGCTCCTGCTGCGAGGCCGACTGTCAACGCCATCAGGATGGCCATCAGTGGTCCCGCGCCGAGGTAGAGCGGGATGATCGCGGCGGCGAGCGCCATGACCGCGCCGACGGACAGGTCGACGCCTTCCGTGCCGATGACCAGGGCCATGCCCAGAGCCACGATCAGCACCGGCGCGGCCTGGACGAGCTGGGTGCGGAAGTTGCCGATCGTGAGGAAGTTGGCCGTGAACAGGGCGTTGAACAGCAGCAGCGCCACAACAGCGACGTAGACACCGTTGTCCTGGAGCCAACCCGTTCTAGCGGCTGTTCTGGTTGCTTGCAGCGTCATCCATCACCTCCGCCGCGATGGCCTTGAGCACGTGCTCGCGGGTGAGCTGGGCTCCTTCCAGCTCACCCGCGACCTCCCCGTCGCGCAGCACGATGAGCCGGTCCGCGCCGTCGAGCAGCTCGTCCAGCTCGGAGCTGATCAGCAGCACTGCCAGGCCTTCCTTCGCGAGCTCGTCGATCAGCGCCTGCACCTCCGCCTTGGCGCCGACGTCGATGCCGCGCGTGGGCTCGTCGAGGAGCAGGATCTTGGGTTCGGTGCACAGCCAGCGGGCCAGCAGCACCTTCTGCTGGTTGCCACCGGACAGTTCCGCGACCTTCTGCTCCGGGCTGGACACCTTGATGCGCAGGCGTCTGATGAACGTGTCGACGATCCGGTCCTGTTTGGACCTGCTGGTGATGCCGAACCGGCTGAGCCTCGGCAGCGCGGCCAGCACGATGTTCTCGCGCACCGTGAGGTTCGGGATGATCCCCTCGGTCTTGCGGTCCTCGGCGAGCATGCTGATGCCCGCCTTGGTGGCCGCCTTCACGTTGTGCGGCACGGGTTTGCCCGCGACGAGCACCGTGCCGTGGTCGAGCGGGAGCGCGCCGATGATCGCTTTGGCGGTCTCGGTGCGTCCTGAGCCGAGGAGTCCGGCCAGACCGACGACCTCGCCCGGTCTGATCGAGACGTCGACGCCACTGATCCGCGGCTTGCTGGTCAGGTCGAGCGCTTCCAGCACCGGCTGGGTGTCGGCGTGGTGATCTTCGCCGAACGCCGTGGTGCCGTGTTTCTGGATCTCGTTCACCGATCTGCCGAGCATCAGCGAGACGAGTTCGATGCGCGGAAGTTCTTCGAGGGACCCACTGTGAACGCTGACACCGTCCCTCAGCACCGTGACGGTGTCGCAGATCCGGTAGAGCTCGTCCATCCGGTGGCTGACGTAGATGATCGCGATCCCTTGTTCGTGCAGCTTGCGAACCACGTCGAGCAGCGTCTCGACCTCGCGCGGTTCGAGCGACGACGTGGGTTCGTCCATGATCACGACGTCCGCGTCCGCCTCGACCGCCCTGGCGAGCGCGACCATCTGCTGCTCCCCGACCGCGAGTGTCCCGAGTGGACTGCTCACGTCCGCCGTGACTCCGTAGCCTTGGAGTAGTTCTTGGGCTTCGGCGTCACGTCTCGTGCGGTCGATCAGGCCGAGCCGGTTGCGCGGTTCCCGGCCCAGGAACAGGTTGGCGGCCACGCTCATCAGCGGGACGAGGTTGACCTCCTGGTAGATCGTGGAGATCCGCCCGTTCCTGGTGATCCGGCCGCCGTCCGGGCTGTGGATCCCGGTCAGCACCTTGATCAGCGTCGACTTGCCGGCGCCGTTCTCGCCGACCAGCGCGTGGATCTCGCCTCTGTTGAGCGTGAAGTCCACCTCGTCGAGGGCTTTGACGCCGGCGAACGTCTTGGTGACGCCGGCGACCTCGATCACCGGCTCAGTAGGCATTGCCGAGCTTCTGCTGGGCGTTGGTGCTGTCGTACTCGTCGTCGGAGATCACGATGTTCTGCGGGATCTCGTCACCCTTGGCGAACTTCTCCAGCGTCTCGAACGCGAGCGGCCCGAACCGCGGGTTGGACTCGACCACGGCGGTGTAGCTGCCGTCCGCGACGAGCTGCACGGCGTTCTGCGTGCCGTCGATCGACACGATCTTGATGTCCTTGCCGGGCGCCTTGCCCGCGGCCTTGAGTGCGGTGACAGCGCCGACACCCATCTCGTCGTTCTCGGCGTACACCGCGGTGATGTCGGGGTTGCTCTGGATCAGCTGTTCCATCACGGCCTGGCCCTTGGACCTGTCGAACTCGCCGGTCTGCTCCGCGACCACGCTCAGGCCGCTGCCGGCGATCCCGTCCTTGAAGCCCTTGGTGCGGTCGACCGTGACGTTGTTGCCCGACGCGCCCAGCAGGATCGCGACCTTGCCGCTGCCGCCGGTCGCCTTGATCATCTGCTTCGCGGCCCGTTTGCCCTGCTCGACGAAGTCACTGCCGATGAACGTCAGGTAGTCCGTGCACGGCCGGGACGTCACCTTGCGGTCGATCGTGACCACCGGGACCTGCTTGGCCTTGGCGGCCTCGAACGCGGGCTGCAGGCCGTCCGAGTTGAGCGGCGCCACGATGAGCAGCTTCGCACCGCGGTCCAGCAACGACTTGATGTCGCTGATCTGCTTGTTGAGGTCGCTTTGCGCGTTGGTGAAGAGCAGGTCGACACCCCTCTTGGCGGCCTCGTCCTTGATCGACTGCGTCTCGGCGGTGCGGAACGGGTTCGCCTCCTTCTCCGACTGGCTGAACCCGACCGTCGCACCCTTGAGCTGGACCTCTGGGTATCCGGTCTTGCTCCGCGCACAGCCGGGACCTGCGCTTTGCTGCTGCGCCGCACTCGCCGCGGGCCCGCCGCTGGTCGTGGTCTGTTGGCTCTCTCTGCTGGTGCAGCCGGTGACGAGCAGGGCGGCAACGGCGATGAGCAGGATGCGAGACATCGTTGGCTCCCGGACTGTGCGTGGTCGCGCTCTCACCGCTAGATTTGCATCGTTGTTCCAACGATGTAAAGACCGAGACTTCCCGGTACTTTTCCCGGTACAGGTGCCGGTCACCTTCGGCTAGGAGGCTGCGTGGCCACGCTCAAGGACGTCGCCCGGCTGGCGGGCGTCTCGGTGAAGACCGTGTCGAACGTGGTCAACGGCTACTCGTTCGTCAAACCCGACAACCGCGCCCGCGTCGAAGCCGCCCTGGAAGCCACCGGCTACCGCCCCAACCTGGGCGCCCGCAACCTCCGCCGCGGCCGCACGGGCTTCATCGCCCTGGTGCTCCCCGAGCTCTCCATCCCGTACTTCGCCGAACTGGCCGGCCTCGTCATCGCCGCCGCCCAGGAACACGAGTGGAACGTGCTCATCGAGCAGACCTTCGGCACCCTGTCCGGCGAACGCCTGGCTCTCGCATCCCTGGGCCCGCACCTGGTGGACGCCGCCATCCTGAGCCCGGAAGCACTGCAGGTGGAGGACTTCCAGCTCTCCGTACCCGCCGTGATGCTCGGCGAGCACGCCGTCGACGTCCCGTTGTCGCGCGTGGGCATCGACAACGTGGCCGCCGCGACGTTCGCCGTCCGGCACCTGATCTCGTTGGGCCGCCGCCGAATCGCCGCGATCGGCGCGAACCCCCAGCGCGGCACCGCGGCCCTGCGCCTGGAGGGCTACCGGGCGGCGTTGGCCGAGGCGGGTCTGCCGTTCGACTCCTCACTGGTCGTGCCCGCGCTGAACTACCACCGCGCGGACGGCGCCGCCGCGATGAAGGCCTTGCTGGACATGCGAAACCCGCCCGACGCGGTGTTCTGCTTCAACGACCTGCTGGCCGTCGGCGCGATGCGAACGGCCGCCGAGCGCTTCGTGCGCGTCCCCCGCGACCTGGCCATCGTCGGCTTCGACAACAACGACGAGAGCGCCTACAGCTCACCTTCCCTGACCTCCATCGCCCCGGACAAAGCGGCCATCGCCCGTGCCGCCGTCGACCTTCTCCGCGAACGCGCCGGTTCGCCCGACATCGAGCTGGACGACGTGCAGACGCCGTTCTCCTTGCAGGTCAGGGAAAGCACGGTGACCCGGTGAAGTTCGGCCCGGACCACATCGTCTTCACGACCTACGCCTTCCCGTGGGCAAGCGTCCATCCACATGGGACTTTGACCGCCTCCTCGATCCGTGACGCCTCGGTCGACGCCGGGCCGCCCGAGATCCGCACGCGAGCCGGCGAGACGTTGTTCGTGTCGTGGGAGGACAAGGCCGGCCTGGCCCAGTTCTGCCTGCGCCACTCGATCCCGCTGGTGCGCCGGTTCGACGTCTGGGGCAACCTGCTCGAGCCGTTCCTGGACACGGAGTTCGGCCCGGAACACGAGGCGGCCACCGACGCCCGGCTGCGATCCGCCGGGCTCCCGCAGTCCGAGATCGATGCCATCCGGGAACGCCTCACGCCGCTGATGCGGTCGTACAACTTCGACAGCGGGCTGTGGGAGTGGTGCGATCTCGGCCTCTTCGACCTGCTGAACGCGTTGAACGGCAGCCTGGTCGACCGCGCGCTCCTGCCCGCGTTGGGCGACCTGAATGAGGTCTACCAGTGGGCCATGGAGATCGCGGACCTGCAACAGCGGACGTAACTCCGTCAAACGACCATGGCGGCGGCCCGGCAGCGGTTCTCCTCGATCGGTCTGTGGAGGGTGCGGTACAGCTCGGCCGCTTCGAGGAACAACGCGGCGGCCAGGGCGGCCTGCCCGGCCGCCTTGCGCAGTTCGGCCCTGACCTCCCAGAGCGCGGCCGACCACGGGCCGCCCTGCCACAGCCCGCTGATCCGTTCCGCCTCGGCCAGGTGCCACCGCGCCCGGCTCAGGTCGTTCACCCTGGCGCAGGCGCGGGCCGCTTCGATCCGGAACGCCATCGAGCACGGATCGCACACGTGTGCCGCCTCGGCGATCAAGCGCTCGCCGTCGCGGACCGCAGCGAGCGTCTCGACCGGCCCGTCGGCGGCGAGCACGCGCAGTCCGTGGAGCCGGATGACGAGGTGGGATCGGATGCCCGCCGCGCGGGCGAGTGGCATGGCACGGTCGAGCAGTGCGCCGGCCAGGGTCCGGTCGCCGCGCCGGACGTGCGCTTCCGCGGCACGTTCGAGCGAGATGCTCTGCGCGGAAAGGCACCCCGCGCGCTCGGCGTCGGCCAGTGACTGCTGGAGGTGCGTGGTCGCCTCGTCGAGGTGGCCGGACAACAGCGCGAACTCGCCCAGCAGCAGGTGGGCCAGCGCCCGCCCGGCCGCCGAGCCCGCGGAGGTCGCGATGCCGAGCAGGTCCCGTCCGAACGACTCCGCGCCCTCGTGGCCTTCCGGTCCGTAGAGGTAGAACTCCTGGAAGCACAAATGCGCGTCGAACACGGCGCCTTCCAGGCTCGCGGACCGCCTGACGGAGTCGGCGAACTCGTGCCGGAACTGCTCGTGCCACGTGCCTCGGGCGTAGGCCACGAGCGCCAGCAGCTTCGACGCCTCGCCCAGTTCGTGCCCGAGGCCGGCGTCCACCGCCAGCGCCCGTGCTCTCCTCGCCAGCCGCTCGGCCTCCTCGACGTTGCGCCGTCCCCAGGCGACCAGCCCGTTGGCCAGGGTCACCGCGACCGTCTGCCGCACCGACGGCGGCTCGGTCCCCTCGGCCAGCGCGGTTTCGTACAGGGCGACCGTCTCGCCGTCCGGTCCGACGCCGACGAGTTCCCGCAGCGCGTCCCGCAGTCGTTCGAACTGGCGCAACGCTTCGCGGCGCCGCCCGGCCGCGAGGTGACGCCGCATGATCGCCCGGTGCGCTTCCTCGTCGGTCGCGTCGAGCTCCAGCAACCGGGTCCAGTCACCGGCGGCGCGCAGCAACGCGAGGTAGCGGTTCCTCGCTTTGGCCCGCGGCTCCTCCGCCCACCACTCGTACCGATCGTCCGGCAGCACGTCGGCGCCGTAGGCCGCGGCCGCCGTGGCACACGCCCGCGGGTCGCCCGACGCCAGCGCGGCGTCCGCGGTCCGGTTGAACCGTTCGAGGTCGCAGTCGAGGCATCCGCCCGGCCACAACGCCAGCACCTGGCCCTCCACGGCGATCGCGCCGGGGTCGCCGAGCGCCCGGCGGGCGTAGTGCACGGCCTTGCGCAGGTTCGCGCCCGCCGCGTCGACGGGCAGGTCCGGCCACAGCAGCTCCATCACCTGCTCGCGGTGCAGCCGGTGCCCGGTCTCGATCGCCAGGAGCTTCACCACGTCGGCTGCTCTCCGGCTGCGCCAGGCGTGGCTGGGGACGGGGCTGCCGTCCACGGTGACGCCAAACCCGCCGAGCACACGCACCTGACAGGTGGCAGGCATGGGCCGACCTTACGTCGGCCCGTCTGGGAACGCTCGGGGAACGCCGTGCTGCCTAACCTCGGCCCGCACATCGAAAAAGGAGGAACGCGATGCTGTTCATGGATGTCCACAACGAACTGCCCGACGGCGCCACCGCGAAAGACGTGGCGGAGGCGCACGAAGCCGACCTGCGCACCCAGGACCAGCACGGCGTGCGCTACCTCAGCTACTGGGTCGACGACCAGGCGGGCAAGGTCTTCTGCCTGGTGGACGCCCCGGACGCGGAGGCGGCGCACAGAGTGCACCGCGAAGCGCACGGTCTCGTCGCCGACGAGATCTACCCGGTCGTGCAGGGGTAGGCGAGTTCGACTCGTACCGGCGGGCGATGCCGTTGGTTACGGCATCGCCCGCGGCGGCTTCTCGTACCACCTCGAAACTTGCGACAAAGCCCGGCGTACAGCTAGCCAACGTATGCCGCGTAAGCGGCCGGGTCGAAGAGCACGAATCTGACCAACGCCACCGGTGCGTCCGCCACCGCAGCCCGTGCGATCTGCGCCGCCGACTCCACCGGCCACCGATAGATGCCGGTCGAGATCGCCGGGAATGCCACCGACGCGGCACCCAGCTCAGCCGCCACCCGCAGCGAGTTGCGGTGGCAGTCGGCCAGCAGTTCCGAGCGGTCCTCCGAGGCCGACCACACCGGGCCGACGGTGTGCACGACCCACCGCGCGGGCAGGCGGCCTGCGGTGGTGGCCACGGCCTGGCCCGTCCTGAGGCCGCCGCCGTAGTGGCCCGCACGGAGCTTGCGGCACTCGGCGAGGATTTCCGGGCCGCCCTTGCGGTGGATCGCGCCGTCCACGCCACCGCCGCCCAGCAGTGAGGAGTTGGCGGCGTTGACGATCACGTCGACGTGCTGCTCGGTGATGTCGCCCAGGACGTACTCGATGGTGGCCACGTCCCGGATTGGATCACGACAGCGGGCAGGTGGCCACGTCCGCAGGCCTCGGCAAGGTCGTGGACGGAGGCGGCGTGACACCGTCCAGCCAGCGTTCCAGCGCAACGAAAGCCGCGCGGTGGCACGGGGCCAGAGGGCGCAGGCGGTCCGGGTAGGCGTCCACCAGGCCGTCCACGTGAGTGCCCTGCTCGACGCGGTAGTAGCGGTGCAGGCGGTCTGGGGTCATGGCCGCGTAGACGTCGGAGTCCTGGCTGATGGGCAGGAGTACGTCGTAGGTGCCGTGCACGGTCAGCAGCGGACGCTTCAGCTTGCCGGCCAAGGCGATGCGAGAGATCGCGGGGCCGGCGATGCGGCGGCGGGCGGCATAGGAGTAGTCCGCGTCGCACGAAGGTGTTCCAGAAGCGCAGAACGGAACTCCGGCTTCCAAAGCCCCGTCGTAACCGGGGTCGAACTCCTCGCGGTAGATGCGCTGGGTCAGGTCCCAGTAGTAGCGGTAGTGGTAGTCCCACAGGAATTCCGTGCCGGCGGGGAAACCTGCGGCGACCATCGCCTCGTGGGCGTCCGAACTACCTGCGGCATGAGCAGGGTACGAACGCAGGACGGGAGGCAGGAAGGTCAGCGGGTTGGGGCCGTCGACCGTCCACAGTGTCCCCTCCCAGTCGACGCCGCCGTCGTAGAGGTGGGCGCGGTTCTCCAGTTGCCAGCGGACCAGGTAGCCGCCGTTGGAGATGCCGGTGGCGATGGTCCGGCGCGGAAAGTGGCCGTAACGTCGAGAAACGGCCACGCGAGCCGCCATCGTGAGCTCGGTGAAGCGGCGGTTCCACTCCTCCATCGCGCGGCCGTCGCGGTAGAACTGGGCACCGGTGTTGCCCTTGTCGGTGGAAGCGAAGGCGTAGCCGCGGGACAGGACCCAGTCGGAGATGGCGCGGTCGTTGGCGTACTGCTCGCGCACGCCGGGGGCGCCGGTGACGACCAGGCCGCCGTTCCAGTGGTCTGGCAGGCGCAGCACGAACTGGGAGTCGTGCGCCCAGCCGTGGTTCGTGTTGGAAGTGGAGGTGTCCGGGAAGTAGCCGTCGATCTGGATGCCCGGGACGGCCGCGGGCACGGGCAGCGTGGCGCTCGTCAGGCCCGCCCAGTCGGCCGGGTCGGTGTGGCCGGTGGCGACCAGGCCCGTGGTGGTGAGGTCGGACAGGCGGGCCAGTTGCTGATGTTCGGCGCCCGGAACGTGCACCGCGGCCGTCGGCGGGGTCAGCGCGAGTACTAGTACCAGCGGGAGCAACATAGCTGGTCAAGCTAGTGAGAGCGACCCGTCGGCGACATGGTTGCGTCCCACACAAGGCCCGCTTTGAACGTGGTGAAGCCGAACAGGTCCAGCACGCGGCGGACCTGGGGCTGGGTGCGGTGCAGGTCGAACGACTTGCCGTTGTGGTGCGCGGCGCACAGCAGGAGCAGGAGGCTGCGCAGGCCGCTCGCGGACAGGAACGTCACGTCGCCCAGGTCGATCGACACGCGGCTGGTGTCGGTGTCGGTGATGCCGGGCAGCACGGCGGCGAAGAACAGGTCGCACGTCGTCACGTCCACCTCGCCGCGGCAGGTGGCCACGAACCGGGTGCCCGTGCGCTTCGTCCGCACGGCGAACGGGCTCGTCTCACAGGCGGTCATCGGATCACTTCAGCGCACCCGAAACGCCAGCGATAGCAGCGGAAGCGAAGGCACCGGCCAAAAAGCGAAGCATCCTCAGCGTGACCGCAGGGTCTGCGAGGGCGACACCCCGTAGGCGGAGCGGTAGTGAGCGGCGAAGACACTCGGACGGGCGTAGCCCCAACGGGCGGCGATGGCCGTGACGGAGCCGTTCGCGGCGCGCAGGTCGGCATCGGCACACGAGAGGCGCACGCGTCGGAGGTACGCCATCGGCGTCATGTCGAGGTGACGGCGGAACGCGAGCTGTATCGCGCGGATGGACACTCGTGCGGCGTGGGCGATGTCTGCGGCCGTGATGTCGTCGGCGGCGTTGTTCTCGATGTACGCCACCGCGCGCCGTACGGTCAGAGGATGCGCATCACGCCGATCCGCAACGGACTCGTTGAACGCATTGGTGGGGAAAGCGGCCAGTGTTGTGGCCACGAGCAGACGTGTCGCGTTGGCCACCACGAGCGGTGAGTCCTCGAACACCGGTAGCACCTCGTCGCGCAGGTGCGCGCAGGTGGACCTCCACGCGGCGGCAGCTTGAGGCGAGAGAGGACGGCAGCCCGCGAAGGTCACCTCGTCGGCGACCTCGTCGAGCACGGCCTGGCTCAGCACGACCATCGACGCCTTCGGATCGTCGATCGCCGCCCCGAACGGCCGGTCGGGCGGCGCGCTGAGGAACACGTCGCCTGGTCGCGACAACCGGTCCTCACCGTCCGAACTGTGCCGGACCCAGCCGGACTCCACATACCCGAACACGTAGTTGCGCAGCGGATCCCCGGTCGCCTCGAGCCCGATGTGGCCGCCGATCCGGTCAAACCGGACACGCCCGAGCATTCGCGAGGTCATCCTCATCAGCGACCGATCTCGGCCGCCGTCGATGCGCAACCGCGTGTACGCCGCGCTGAGGACCTCGTGTGCCGCGTCCAAGTCAGTCACTTCGACGACCTGCTCCACAAGCTGCACGATCCTCGCCCGGCGCGGCGGTGTCCATCGGCAGTACGGATCATTCCTCTCGCACAGTGGGCTCATGCTCCACACCGACGAGGCCCCCCTCCGCTGGGCCCGTCCGGCATCGCCGAGATCAGCGCGGTGCTCCGGGAGAACGCGCTGGTCGTGCCGCGCGGTGCCGGGCACTCGCTGGAGGGCCTGGCGCAGGCGCCGAACGGCGTGGTGGTCGACATGACGACGCTCCACACGGTCCACGAGGTCCGGTCCTCACCCCGCCGGGAGAGCTGGCCGCGCTGTAGTTGGTGCCCGCGACCGAAACCGTTCACCGGCACCGGCTCCGCTACGGCTCGTCCGCGCAGCTCGTGGCGGACCAGCGTGCGTTCGTCGACGCCGGTTCGTTCGACTAGCTGGAGAGCAGGCTCAGGATCCGCTACGGGCGGCGCGAGCTCGAAGCCGTCAGCTGCTCCGGCGCGAGCACGGAAGGCCTCAAGTTCGACGACGCCGACACGTACGTCGTCAGCTGAGCAGCAGCGCGGACCGTGGTGCGAGCCAACGACGTGCTGACGAAAACGGTGCTGCGGGCAGGCGGAACGCGCTACCTCGATCCTTCGCAGAGCGTTCCGCCTGCCGAGCTCAGACCCGGACGAGCGTGGCCAGTGCGGCCTGACCCTGCTGGTTCGGGTGGAACACCGCTTCCGGACCCTCCTGACCGGGCGCCAGCGCGTCGAACCCGCGCAGGAACGGCGTGCCCGCCTCGCAAAGAGCGTGGCCGGCGAACCTGTCCGGGTAGGCGAACGGGCTGGCGTAGACCGCACCCGTGTGGGCGGCGGCGGAGCGGAGCGTGGCGTCGAGGCCGTCCGCGACCTTGTTGCCCTCACGGCGTTCCTCGGTGGTGAGGATGCCGTCGCCGCAGATCGGGTCGAGCGTGGCGCCGGGAGGGTTGCCCGAAGTGGACACCTGGCGACCGTAGCCGACCAGGATCACCCGCGCGTACGGGCTGCGCTTGCGGATTTCGGTGAGCAGCGCGGAAACGCCGCGACCCATCTGCGGCAGCTTCGCCAGGATCGCCTCGGTTGGCGCGCCGGTGCAGTCGGCCTGGATGCAGGTGCCGCCGTAGTCCGCGTAGTCGATGTCGTTGGTGCCGATGGAGAGCAGCACCAGGTCGGTGTCGCGCCGCAGCGAGTCGAGCTGGGCCGGGCGGTCCTTGAACGGGCGGGACAGGTCGGCGGTGGCGGCGCCGCTGCAGGTGACGTTCGTCAACGACGTGAGCCTGCCCTGGGCGCGCAGGCGGGAGGCCACCTGTTCGCCGTAGGAGTTGTTGCTGCGCCAGCAGTTGCCGGCGGTGCCGTCTTGATAGGCACCGGCTCCCGTGCCGGACGCGTAGGAGTCGCCCAGCAGCACAAGGGAAGTCGGGCGGGCGGCGTTCGCGGTCGGCGCGATCCCCAGAGCGGCCACGACGGCCGCGAGGACGGCAATGGTTCTCTTCACGGTGAAACCCCCAGTGTTGATGTCCTTCCCACGCTAGCTTGAAAAGCGTGGAAGCGTTGGTGATCGTCGACATGCAAGAGGTGCTGATCCCGATGGTGTGGGAAGGAACCGAGTTGGCGGACCGGATCGCGGATCTCGCGGACCGGGCACGCGCGCAAGGCGTGCGGGTCATTGCGCTGCAGCAGGTTGGCGGGCCGCATTTCGAACGTGACGCGCCGGGCACCCGGCTCGCCGAACGCCTCAGGCTGCGGCAGACGGACACGGTGATCCAGAAGACCGCGACCGACGGCTTCTACCGCAGCGGCCTCGCCGAAGCGCTCCACGACATCAACACCATCGTCCTCGCCGGAGTGGGTACCGACTACTGCGTCGACGCGACCGTGCGGGCAGCCGTCAGCCGCGGGTTCGACGTTATTCTGGTCGAGGACGGGCACTCGACGGCCGCGGATCCCGAGGCCGGGCTCACCGCCGAACAGATCATCGCCAGGCACAACCGGATCCTCAGCAATGCCGTGCACCCCGGCGGAACCGTGACGGTCACACCCGCGGAGCAGATCTTCCGAGGCTCACCTCGCGGCCAGCACTGAAGAGATCCCTTCCAGCAGCACCGTCTTGCGCGCGTTGGGCAGGAACGAGGCCAGCACGGCGTTTTCGGCCAGCCGGGCCACTTCCGCGTGCCCCAGCTCCAGTGCCGAAGCCACCGCCAGGTACTCACCCTCCAGCGTGGCGCCGAAGAACGGCGGGTCGTCGGTGTTCAGCGTGACGACGAGGCCGGCGGCGAGCATCTGCCGCACCGGATGATCCGCGATCGACGCCACCTGCCGGGTGCGGACGTTCGACGTCGGGCACACTTCCAGCGGAATCCCCTTCAGCGCCAGGTGTTCAACCAGCGCGGGATCCTGGACGCAGCTCGTGCCGTGCCCGATCCGCTCGGCCTTCAGGTCCCGCAACGCCGACCAGATCGTCTCCGGACCGGTCGTCTCCCCCGCGTGCGGAACGCAGTGCAGGCCCGCTTCCCGTGCCGCGTCGAAGAAAGGCGCGAACTGGGCCCGGCCGACGCCGGCCTCTGGACCGGCGAGCCCGAACGAGACCAGGCCGTCCGGACGCCCGGTGAGCGCGAACGCCAGCGTCTCGCGCGCGCCGGTCAGGCCCTTCTCGCCGGGAATGTCGAAACACCAGACCAGGTCGACGCCCAACCGCAAAGCCTCCGCACGGCCGGAAGCGAGGCCCGCGAACACCTCGTCCGCGGACATGCCGTCGAGCACGTGGTTGTACGGCGTCACGGTCACCTCGGCGTACCGGACGTTCTGCGCCGCCAGGTCACGGGCCAGGCCGACGACGAGCGTGTGGATGTCCGCGCGGCCCTTCAGCATCGACTGCACGGCCCAGTAGACCTTCAGGAAGTGGTCGAAGTCCCGGAACGTGTAGAAGCGCTCCAGTTCGGCGCGGTCGGTGGGCACGCCGGCCTCGGGGTGGCGGCGGGCCAGCTCCAGCACGGTGTCGAGGCCGGCCGAGCCGACGAGGTGCAGGTGCAGCTCCACTTTGGGCAGGGCGTGGATGAACGAGCGCATGGCAAAGCTCCCTGGGACGAACGGTGAAAGGTGTCGGGAGGAACGGGGCGACTCAGGGAGCGAGGTCGCCGCGTTCGGTGTCAGCGCCGTAGAGCGGCAGCTTGAAGTCCGGCACGATCTCGAACGTAGCAGCTCCCGGAACGCCATGGGGCGGTCGTCACCACCGCCGAGGTGACCGCGACCATCAGCCCCGACCCGCGGCAGCGCTTCGTCCGGATGACGTTCAGTCCCGACGGCGAGAAGATCGCCACCACCTACCTCGGCAGCAGCAAAGCTCAAGTCCGGAACGTCGGCACCGGCAAGGAAATCGCTCACCTGGACGGCTCGACCACCGGCGTGCGCGCATTCAGCCCGGACGGCAAGACCGTGGCCACCGGTGGCGCCGACCGCACGGTGCGCCTGTGGGACGCCGCCACCGGCCGGGAGAGGTAGGTCACCGGCCAAATGCGTTGGACCCGTTCCGGCTCCGGTGATTGTCTGACTCGGTGATCGCTGAGCACGTCCTGGAGATCTTGGCCGCGCTGGACGGCAACGACGTCTGGATCGGCGGAGGCTGGGGTGTCGACGCGTTGGTGGGGAAGCAGACCCGGCCCCACGACGACCTCGACCTGATGCACCGCGAGGAGCAGGAACCCGCGGTGCTCAACGCCCTGGCCGCGCTCGGGTTCGTCGAAACGCTTTCGTGGCGGCCGGTGCGGTTCGTGCTCACGGACGCGGGAGGCCGCGAGATCGACCTGCACCCACTCCGCTTCGCCCCCGACGGGAGCGCCGAACAGTCCTCGCTCACCGTCGAACCGTTTCGCTACCCGGCGGAGTGCTTCGTCACCGGCACGATCCTCGGCGCGACCGTGCCGTGCCTGTCCGCTGAGCAGCAGATCTGCTTCCACCAGGGCTACGAGCCGCGCGAGCGCGACCTGCACGACATGGCGCAGCTGCGGGCGCTAGTCCGTTTGCCCCAAAGACCGATTTGAAATTTCAATGGAGACAGGCGACCAAAAGGGCAGCCTGGTGCGTCAGGTATTCCTGATGACAACGGAAGACATTCTCCTGCCAAGGAGGTTATCGCAGCTCAAGCGGCCATTTCGGCGCAATCGGCTGGATGCGAACCAGCTTTGGCCCTTCCGGAACGAAACGCGGTTCAGTTCTTTCCTTAGTTCTCGGCGGTTTAGAACTCGCACATCCCCCGCATTGCCGACCGACCATTCCACCGAAGAGGACCGCGATGACGACTGCCTCGAAACCGGACGCCGCGCTCGACGCGATGAGACCCGTGTTGCCGGCCGACCTGATGGAGCGCGCGAGCACGTTCGACCCGGCGCCGCGCCTGGCCCGCCTCAGTGCCGACGGCCCGATCCACCAGATCGAGCACCACGACGAACCGCTCTGGCTCGTCACCGGGCAGGACGCCGCCCGTGCCCTGCTGTCCGATCCGCGGATGAGCGCGGACCGGTTCAAGGTCAAGCGGTTGCGGGACAAGCTCGACCCGGCGATGCGCGACAAGTTCGCCGGCGCCGAGAGCCGGGCCGGGTCGTTCATCACGACCGACCCGCCCGAGCACACCCGGTATCGCAGGCTGCTGGCGCGGCAGTTCACGATGCGCCGGATGCGGGCGCTCACCGAGCAGATCGAGAAGATCGTCGAGGGGCGCGTCGACGCCATGATCGCCGCGGGGCCGCCGGCGGACCTGATCCGCGACTTCGCGCTGCCGGTCCCGTCACTGGTGATCTGCGAGCTGCTCGGCGTGCCGGTCGAGGACCGCGGGCACTTCCAGGACGACACGATCGAGCTGCTGGACATGGCGACCGACCTGGAGGGCCTGATCGAGGTCGGCACTCGCATGCACCGCTACATGTGGGGCCTGGTGCAGCAAAAACGCGCCAACCGCGAGGACGACCTGCTGTCCGAGCTCGCGCACACGAGCGACATGTCCGACGACGAGATGATCGGCCTGGCGAACCTGCTGCTGATCGCCGGGCATGAGACGACGACCAACATGCTCGGCCTGGGCGTGCTCGCGTTGCTGGACCATCCCGCGCAGCTGAAAGCGTTGCGCGACAACCCCGGCGAGCTGATGGAGACCGCGGTCGAGGAGATGCTGCGGTATCTGTCCATTGTGGATACCGGGATCGTCCGGTACGCACTGGAGGACGTGCGGATCAGTGACGTGACGATCAACGAGGGCGACACGGTGATGTGCTCGGTGATCGCCGCCAACCGCGATCCGGCCCAGTGCCCGCGGCCGGAGGAGTTCCGCATCGACCGGCCCCGCGGCAGGCACCTGTCGTTCGGCCACGGCGTGCACC
The DNA here is from genome assembly GCF_040611995.1 of Lentzea sp. NPDC006480. NCBI lineage: Bacteria > Bacillati > Actinomycetota > Actinomycetes > Pseudonocardiales > Pseudonocardiaceae > Lentzea > Lentzea sp. NPDC006480. Next base: position 27,251 of record NZ_JBEXPJ010000011.1, on the reverse strand, counting down.
AGTGCCTGGGCAACGAACTCGCGCGCATCGAGATGTCCGTGAGCTTCCGCGAACTCCTGCGCAGGCTGCCCGGAATCCGGCTCGCAGTTCCGCCGGAGGACGTGCACGTGCGCACGACGTCGACGATCTTCGGTGTCAAACATCTGCCGATCACCTGGGACGTCTGAAAAACTCGCTGGCCGCCGGGTTTAGCGTGGGGTTCGTGAAGGGATTCAATCCGAGTTTCGGTCCCGAAACAGCCCGTACCTACGACAACTCGCTCCGCGGCGACGAGGCCGACACCGTGCGGTTCCTGGCGGGGTTCGGCAAGTCGGCGCTGGAGTTCGCGATCGGCACCGGCCGCATCGCGTTGCCACTGACCGAATCCGGTGTCGCCGTCGACGGCATCGAGCTCTCGCCGGACATGGTGGCGCGCATGCGGGAGAAACCCGGTGGCGCCGACATCGACGTGACGATCGGCGACATGTCCCGCGTGGGCACCGATCGCACGTACGACCTCGTGTACCTGGTCTACAACACGATCTGCAACCTGCTCACCCAGGACGACCAGGTGCGTTGCTTCGAGAACGCGGCACGCCATCTCGCGCCCGGCGGTGTGTTCGTGATCGAGTCCGGCCTGCCGGGCTGGGCCGCGCGGCCACGCCACCAGTTCATCGACGTGGAGACCTTGGAGATCGACCGGGTCGGGTTCGACGTGAACCGCTACGACCCGGTCACCCAGATGCTGGACGAGAACCACGTGGAGATCAGCGCGGACGGCATCCGGTTCGGCCCGATCCGGCAGCGGCTCACCTACCCGGCCGAGTTCGACCTCATGGCGCGCATCGCGGGGCTGCGGCTGCGCGATCGCTGGGGTGGCTGGAACGGTGAGGAGTTCACGGCCGGCAGCAGACGGCACATCAGCGTGTACGAGGCCGGCGCGTAACGTTCTTGGCCGGCGGTCGAGTTCCTCTGTGTCCACTCGAGGCGGACGCAGAGGAGCCGACCATGATCGCAGTCGTCCCGGTGAAGTACGCGGCCACGGACAGCGTCTGGACGCGGGAGCAGTTCGAGAACTGGATGCGGCCCGGCATCGACTACAGCATGGGCGACTTCTGGTGGCGGTCCTCGCGCGGGCACTTCGACGTGAGCAGCCAGGTGTTCGACCCGATCACCATCCACGACCAGGGCCCGATCTCGACCGAGGCCAAGCGGAACGACCTGCACGAGCTCGTGGTGAAAACCGCCGTGCAGGTCGACTTCGCGTTCGTGGACGTCCTGCTGATCTGGATGGCCCGGCCGACCGGCTGGTGGGGCGGGTACGACGTGCTCGTACCGTCCGCCGACGGTGGTCAGCGAGTGGTCAAGGTGACGGTGGTCGACTCCATCACCCCGTTCGACGTGGCCGCCGAGGAGCTCGGCCACAGCTTCGGCCTGGCCCACGAGCTCGGCACCGACGGCTCGGACTACGGCTCGCCGTACTCCTCGATGAGCGCGCGCACCTACGGCCCGGCGAGGGACACCCCGCCGAGCTTCCTCCGCCTGGCCAGCCCGAAGCTGCCGGACGGCGGACTGAACAAGCAGTGGCCGTACGTCGACGAGCCCGCGAACCGGATCATCGGGCCGATGGTGTGCGCGGCCCAGCTGCACCGGGTGCAGGCGTTCCGCGACAGCTCGTCCGTCGTCAACCTCCGCGACCTGCCGGCCACCGTCCGCCTTTACGCGCTCAACTACATGGCCGCCGGTCCGGGCAAGCCGGTGCTGATCTCGTTCCCGCGCAAGGGCCGCGTGTTCTTCGTCGAGCTGCGGCAGCAACGCGGCTACGACCAGGGGATCACGTACGCGGCCGTGGTCGTGCACTCGAAAGGATCGGACGGCCTGATCCGGTACGAGGGCGCGGCGAAGCTGGTGGTGGGCGACCGGCCGTTCGCCGTGGGCGACTTCGCGTTGCGCATCCTCGGTGTGGGCAGTGAGTTCGTCGACGTCGAGGTGCGCGCCGGGGCGATCATCTCGTTCCCGATCCGCGGCGTGCTGCTCGCGGGCGGGTTCCGCACGCAGCACCAGCTGAACCTCATGCTGCCCGAGGAAATGCGCAACACGCTGATCGTCGAGATGACCGGCCGCACCGAGCAGGACGACTACCAGCGCTTCGACAGCGAGACGCTCGCCGGTATGGGCGCGGTGCTGGTCTTCTTGCGCCGCAACGGACTCCGTGACGACGCCGCGCTGAAGACCATGACCGCCGACGACATGCGCAACGTGCTCATCGTCGAGCTCGGCGCGCAGACCGGGCTCGGCCGTGAGCTGCAGGGGTACACGAACCTGCAGCTGGTCCAGATCGGACTGGGCAGCGACCTCGCCCGGCACGGGGTCGGCACCGCCCCGTTCTACGTCCGCGGTGTGTTGCTGGCCGGGCGTTTCCGGACGCAGCACCAGCTGAACACCATGTCCCACGACGACATGCGCAACACGTTGATCGTGGTCATGACGTCGCTCTCCAACCAGACCAACTACCAGGCCTACAACGACGCGGACCTGGCCGGCGTTGGCGCGGTCATGGTGTTCCTGCGGGAGAACGGGCTGCGCGGCGACGCCGACCTCAAGAAGATGTCCGCCGACGACCAGCGCAACGTCGCGATCGTGGAACTGAAGGCGCAGACCGGCCGCAACCTGCAGGGCCTGTCCAACCTCGACCTGGCGCTGGCCGCGTTAGGAGTTGAACGCTTCTAGTGCTTCGGCCTTGATCTGCTCGAACTGCGCCGCCATCGCCTCCGACAGGGCCTGCGCGGCCGAGAGCGGGCGCACCATCACGGTGAACTCGTCGATCAGGCCGTCCGCGTCGAGGTGCAGGAAGTCGCAGCCCTGGATCTCCTTGCCGTTCACCTCGGCGCGGAACACCAGCGCGTGGTTCTGGCCGTCGATGATCTCGCGCTCGTAGCGGAAGTTCTCGAACACGCGCATCACCCCGCGCAGGATCGCGGCGGTCAGGGGCTTGCCGGGGTACGGGGCGAAGGCGACCGGGCTGGTGAACACCACGGTGTCGGCCAGGCAGGCAGCCATGGCATCGGTGTCGCGTGCTTCTACTGCCTTGCGGAATGCGTTCACGGCCACCTACTAAACTTGTTGACTAGGTCGAGGCACCGTAACCTGCCTGTATGTCGCTGCGCAACGCCGTGATGGCCACCCTGCTCGACGGGGAGGCGTCCGGCTACGACCTGGCCAAGGCGTTCGACGCCTCGGTGGCGAACTTCTGGATGTGCACGCCGCAGCAGCTCTACCGCGAGCTGGACCGGATGGAGGCCGACGGGCTGGTCGTGGCGCGCACGGTGGAGCAGGAGCGCAGGCCGAACAAGCGGCTGTTCTCGCTCACGCACGCGGGTCTGGAAGCTCTCGCGGAGTTCACGGCGTCATCCCACAAACCGACCGCGATCCGGGACGAGCTGCTGGTCGCGGTGATGGCGGCGGACTCCAACGCGGAGGCGGTCAAGGCGTCGCTGCGAGAACGCAAGCAGTGGGCCGAGGCCAAGATCGCGCGCTACGAGCGGCTCAAGGCCAAACTGCTCGACAACCGCACGGAAGAAGAGTTCCTCAGCGAGGCGGACCGCGTCGGGCCGTACCTGACTCTGTTGCGCGGCTTGTCGTTCGAGCGGGACAACGTGCGGTGGTGTGCGCGTTGCCTCACGGTGCTGGAGCGGCGTGGTGCCCGGCTCGACGCGTCCACGTGAGGTTGAATCGAGTGCATGAACGGCATTTCGGTGTTGCAGGAGGCTCTGAGCGCGCCCGCGGAAGAGGCGCGGAACCGGTTCGCGGGGCGGCTCAACGGATACCTCGAGGGATCCGACGTGGTGCACGCCGTGCGGTTGCAGGGGTGGCTCGGGCTGGAGGTGCCGGGGCCGGGCTGCCACGTCGGCACGGGCAGCTGGGACTTCACCCGCTTCAAGGCGACGACGTCACCGGTCACCTGCGGGCGGTGCCGCAGCGCGGGGTTGCTGACGAGCTCGTTCACGGGTGGCCCGCATCAGCAGACCCTCGACCTGGAAGGGATCTGAAGGCGGGCAAGACCACCGAGTACCACGGGGTGCAGGTGGAGCGGCCGAGGAACCGCTTCTGGCACGCCTCGACCGAGAAACCGTAGGTGCGGGTCGGATCGGCGCCGTGGATCGTGTAGCGGCGGATCGCGACCTCGACACCCTTGGGCGAGCGGGTTCGCTCCTCCCACCACTGGATGTTGAACGCGTCGGCGTCCTGATAGCTCCACACGACCGTGAGGGTGTCCTCGGTGCGTTCGACCGCCACCACACACGGGCGGTCCGTCATCGGGCACTCGCCCACCTTGCTCACCGGGGCATAGCGGTAGCCGACGATCGCTTGCGCTCGTCCCCCGCTGGCAGCGACGTGGCCGCCTTCGAAGTTCACGAACCACGTCTGGCCGTCGCTGCGCGGGTAGTCGATCGGCGTGCCCAGCTTCTTGAGCTCGGCGTGCCACGCGCGGACGATCTCGTCCGGGATGAGCATCAGACCCAACTCGGGGATCGCGTAGGCATGGTCGCGCACGGTCCGTCCGCCGACGGGCGTGTGGCGGAATCCCGTGACGTCAACGGCCGTGTCCGCCAACGGGCAGACCGAAACATCGCTTAGGTAGTCGCGCACGTCCTCGTCGACGGTCACGGCCGGACAGTGCACCTGTTGCTGCGACTCGATCACGGCCGCACGCACGATCAACGTGATGAGAACGCTCGCCGTCGTGATGAACGCCAACGCCTGTACGGCCATCCACACGCGTGAACGTCTCGGTAGCGGTTCGGTGTGCACGGCCAGCTTGCGCGCGCAGCGCGTCTGCCACCACGCGGACACGGCCAGCACCGGTAGGGCTGTGAGCAATGAGTAGTGCGCCATCACGCTCTCGTCTTTGCCGTCGAGCGCAACGACGAGCACGGACGTAAGGCCCAGCACGGCCACAGCGCCGAGCATCAGCACCCTGGTGAGGCGCCACCACCACGGTGCCGCGAGCACCTGATGCGACCACTCGCGGGCCACGGCCATCACGTCCGGCGGCGCTTGTTCCCTCAGGGCGGCGCGGCGGGCCCGGAAGCCGAGCTGCCACCACGCGACCTGCGCGCCGACGATCTGGCTGAGTCGCATGGCGGCAGGGAAGCGCGCCGGGCCGGGGTTCGTCCACTTCTGTTCCGCTGTGAGGAACTCGCGTGCTGATGGCGTGTTCCGCTGTGAGGAACTCTTCTTGCCGAACCGGGCACGTCGCCCCGACCATCGCGGTAATGCGCGCACGACACCCGGCCCCGATGACGCTGATCCTCGTGCTGCGCTGGGCCGCGTTCGTGTGGATGGCGTTCGTCGCGGCGTTCGGCGGCCAGATCGTGCGCACCGAACTGGGTGCGGGTGTGCTCGCCACGGTGTTCGTCTGGACGTTGATCGTCACGTTGTCGCCGCAGCACAAGGGGTCCGCGGCGATCGACCTGGGACTGGCGGTGGCGGTGATCGTCGTGGGTGGGTTCGTCGAGCCGGTGGGGCGCGTGCTGACCGTGCACCCGTCGTTCGCCGGCATCTACCCGACGGCGGCCGTCGCGGCGTGGGCGGTCATCCACGGCGTGCGCGGCGGATTCGCCGCCGGCACCCTGCTGGCCGTGGTCGTACCGGTGCAGTACTACGTCAACGGTGTGTCGCCGACAGGTCTGCTGCACCTGGAGACGTTGGCGCTGCTGGGCACGATGCTGTCCTATCCGCTGATCGGCGCGGTCGTCGGGATCCTCACCGGGCAGCTGCTGAGGCTCACCGCGTTGGCAGACCACGGCGCACGGCTCGAAGAACGCGCACGGCTCGCGGCCGCCATCCACGACGACGTGCTGCAACGGCTCGCCGCGATCCGCCGTGACCTCGACGATCCCGCGCTCCGGGCCGCGCTGGAGCGGCAGGAACGCAAACTGCGCCGCATCCACCTCGACGAAGGCCCGCGAGACGAGGACGGGTCGCTCAGCGAGGAGCTGGACCGGCTGGTCGAGGAGTTCGACGACCTGCCGGTGCGCACGGCGTCGACCGGCAGGGCGCCGATGCCGCGTCAGACCATCACGGTGGTGACGGCGGCCGTGCGCGAGACGTTGACGAACGTGCGCAACCACGCGCAGGCCAACCGGGTGTGGATCGCGGTGCTGGAGGACGCGGACGGCGTGCTGATCACGGTGCGGGACAACGGGATCGGCTTCGAGTTCGACGAGCGAGCGCTGACCGAACGTGGCCGGCTCGGGCTGGCGTTGAGCGTCAAGGCCAGGGTCGAGAACGTCGGCGGCAGCGTGCAGGTCAGGTCCCGCAAGGGCCGCGGCACCGAGGTGGAGATGTGGATACCCAGACCAGAGTGATCATCGTCGAGGATCACCCCGTCACCCGCGACGGCATCAGGGCGTGTGTCGAGCGGGATGGCCGCGCAACAGTCGTGGGGGAAGCAGGATCCGTTGAAGCGGCCAAGGCCCTGGCCGCGCTAGCACCCGACGTCGCACTGATCGACCTGGGGCTGGAGGACGGCGACGGGCGGGTGGTGATCTCGTTCCTGCCGCCCGCCACCCGGATCATCGTCATGTCCCAGGCCCCGGTCGGCGCCGTCGTCGAGGCCATCAGGGCCGGTGCCCACGGTTATCTCGACAAAGGGTCGACCGCTGATCAGGTCGCAGAGGCCGTGCATGCCGTGCTGGCGGGGCCGGTGCTGCCTCCCGAGGTCGCGGCGCTCGTCATCGGGGCCTTCCAGCGCGGCGAGCTCACGCCACGCGAGCAGGAAGTCCTCCGTGCTCTCACCAAGGGGTACGACAACCGGGAGATCGCCGACGAGTTCGGCATCTCCGTCCGCACGATCAACCGGCATCTGGAGAACATCCGCGCCAAGCTCGGCACCCACCGGCGCTCCGAGCTGATCCGCTACGGCCGCGAACGGTTCCCCCCACCGTAGGCTTCATGACCCAGATCCTCTGGCGCGCGCCGGAGATCGACCAGATCCAGTCCTGCCCACGCTCAGCTGGGTACGTTCACCCACACGCTGCGCGGTTGCGCAGTCCCATGCCGGTCAGCGCGGCCATGCCGAGGCGTTCGTAGTACGGCCGCAGCGACTCGTCGCACGTGAGGTCGATCGAGTAGAGGTGCGCGGCTTCGGCCACGATCCGGCGCATCAGTTCGGTGCCGATCCCCTGGCCCTGGAACGACCGCCGCACCTCCAGCCACGGGATGAACGCGGTCAGCACGCCGTCGCTGATCATGTTCACGAACCCGACGACCTGACCTTCCGCGCGCGCGATGACCACGCGGTAGCTCCCGCGCAGCACGGCGAGGTGCTGCGCGGCTGACGGCGGCTTCGGCCACCCGACGAAGAACCCGGCCAGGTCGTCCACGGCGAGATCGCCGATGTCCGTGGTGTAAGAGATCACAGTGGTCATTTTCCGGGTGACCGCGATGAACCGTCCACAGGGTTATTTCGTGGGTGTGGTTTCGCCCCAGCTGCCGGTTAAGCTCCGCGCGTGACCCTGCCATCAGCCCCGTTGCGCCGTGTGCGCTGTGCGGCTGTCGGCGTGGTGACGGGAGCGCTCGCGGTTCTCGCGCACTCCACCGCGGACGGCCACCTGCCCGACGCGGGTCTGGCGTTCTCGCTCGTCGGCCTGCTCACCTGGGCCTGTGCCGGTTTCGCCCGGCGCGAGCTGACACCGGGCCGGATGCTGGTGCTGATCGGCGCCGGCCAGCTCGCGATGCACTTCATGATGTCGCTCGCGGCATCCCGGCACGAGCACGCGGACCCGTCGCGCATGGTCGCCGCGCACGTCGCGGCCACCGCGCTGACCGTCGTCGTGCTGGCGACCGCCGAACGCACGGTGCTCGCGCTCGCCCGCGCCGTCGCGTCGGTGCTCCCCCGCAGGCTCACTCCCCTGCCCGCCACGGCGCCGCTCGTCGTGGCCACCCCGCGGATCGCTCCTGCGGTGATCGTCTTCCTGGACGTGCTGTCGTGGCGCGGTCCTCCGGCTGAACAGGTCTGAAACCCCTTCACAGGGCCGCTTTCCGGCGGCTCTGCACCTGTTCACGCCCATTTGGAGAGCCATGTCCACCACAACGGCTCCGTCACGCACTTCGTTCGCGTGGCGGGGACTCTTCCTGCGCCTGCACTTCTACGCCGGCGTGCTCGTCGGCCCGTTCATCCTGGTCGCCGCGCTGACCGGCGTCCTCTACGCCCTGACTCCGCAGCTGGAGTCCTGGGTCTACTCCGATCAGCTCCACGTTCCCGTTACCGCGCAACAACTCCCGCTCGCCAAGCAGGTCGACGCCGCGCTCGCGACCTCGCCCGGCGGTTCGCTGGTAGCCGTCCGACCGGCGCCGGAACCCGGTGACACGACCCGTGTTCTGTTCGCGGAGAAGGGACTCGGCGAGTCAGAACGCCGCGCGGTGTTCGTCGATCCCGGCACCGGACGTGTCACCGGCGATCTCGTCGTCTACGGAACGAGCGGTGTGCTGCCGTTGCGCACCACGCTGGATCAGTTGCACCGCAACCTGATGCTCGGCGAACCCGGCCGCCTCTACAGCGAGCTCGCCGCGTCGTGGCTGTGGGTCGTGGCGTTGGGCGGCCTCGTGCTGTGGATCAGCAGGGCGCGCAACAGCAAGCGCATCCGCACACACGGCCTGATCGGTGTGTGGGTGCTCGTCGGCGCGTTGTTCTTGTCCGCTACAGGTCTCACGTGGTCTGCGTACGCGGGCGAGAACGTTGCCACGCTGCGCGAAGCCTTCAGCTGGACCACGCCGCAACTGAAGATGCCCGGCGCGGGCGAACACAGCGAACACGGCTCCAGCACTCCGGCTGCCGACGGTCACGACGACGTCGACAACGTGCTCGGCATCGCGCGGCTGGCGGGCATCGACGCCAAGCCCGTCGAGATCGGCCTGCCCACCACGCCGGGCGGTGCGTGGAAGGTCGCCGAGATCGGCCGTGGCTGGCCGACCCAGGTCGACTCGGTCGCGGTGCACGGCGACGAGGTCGTCAGCTCGGTGAAGTTCGCCGACTACCCGCTCGCCGCGAAGCTCACCAGGTGGGGCATCGACGCGCACATGGGCGTGCTGTTCGGGTGGCCCAACCAGTTGCTGTTGCTGCTGATCGGCGGCGGGCTCGTGACGCTGGTGGTGCTCGGCTACCGGATGTGGTGGAAACGCAGGCCCACGCGCGGTTTCGGTCGTCCGGCGCCACGCGGCCAGTGGCGCAAGGCCCCGCCCGCGGCGTTGATCTCCCTCGGGGCCGGCGCGCTGGCCGTGGGCTGGTTCGTGCCGCTGCTCGGCATCAGCCTCGTGGTGTTCCTGGTGATCGACGTCATGCTCGGCAGGAGGGCGGCGACGCGCTGACTGCTTGTGCTGCCTGGACATTTACGCGATATTGATGCGTAGGTGCGCCGGGAAGCCTGGTCGGCCCGCACGTCACAACGCGTGACGGCGGAGAGCGGACGAGGGTGCGCCGATGACGCTTCTACCTCACGCCATTCCTCATGTCGACGATCCTCGGGTCATGCGCGCGCTGGCCTCCCGCTGGCGCCGCGCGAGGACGTTGCTGCTGCTCTCCGCCGGCGTGCTACCCCTGACGACAGGCCTGGTCTGCGTGGTGCTGGCCGGGATCACGGGGATCTGGTGGTCGGCGATCCCGGCCGTCGCGGCGGTCGCGTGTGCCCGGGCGCTGCTGACCTGGTTGCGGCGCAACGGGTTGAGCGACCCGCACTCGTGGCTGCCGGCCACCGCGTTGATGACGGGCACCCAGCTCGTGCTCGGTGTGCTGCCTGGTTCGGCGATCGCGCTGCGGCTCAGCCCGCACGCCGCGCTGGCCGTCAAAGCGTTGTGCGCACTGGGAGTGCTCAGCGCGGGGTCGTCCGGGGTGCTCGCCAGGATGGCCCGGCGGGCGCTGCTCGCCGCACCGGTGCTCGAACTCGGTTCGACCTCGTTCCCGCTGGTGCTGGCCGGTCCGGGGGCACGGGTGGTGATCGGCACCGATCGCATCGACTGGACGGCGAAGCGAACGGGCGCCGGGGTCTCGTTCGACCGGATCGCGGACGTGACCACCGAGGCGAGTGGTCTGGTCCTGCACACCGCGTCCGGGGCGTGGCCGGTTCCGGTTCGCGACCCGGCGGCCGCGCACGCGTTGCTGCGCCGCCGTCTCGCCTGGTGGGAGGAGCAGCGGTTGGCCGCCGCCGAGCGCGAACGCCGGCACTACCTCGATCTGGTCGCGTCTCTGGCGGAGATCAGCGGGGTCGGCATGCGGGGCGGCGTCGGCGTCACCGTCGACTCGAACGGCGTGACCACGGGCATCGCGCTCAGTCCGGCCGTCCGCGATCTCGACCCCGACGTGCTGGCCGCGCGGTTGATGGACTGCGCCGAGAGGGCCCGTTCGGACGCACGCAGGCAGGTCGAGGACCTCGTTCTGGCGCACGCCGAGAAAGCCAGCCACTAGACGGTTGCTTCCCAGGGCGCGCTTCACGCCCGCCTGGTGGCGTGCATACCGAGGATCAACCGGCTAGCCGGTTCCGCGACGACGTCAGCCTGGAGCGCCTGCAGGGCTCGGCTGGAGCTGATCGGCTCGGCCGCCTGCCGTCTCGCCACCCCAGCGGAACTAGATCGCCGACCTGATCGCCTGCTCGAACCCCTCGACGTGGCCGCGGGCGAGGTCGGCGGCCTTCTCCGCGTCGCCGGCCACGATCGCCTCGATCAACGGCTCGTGCTCCTCGACGTGGCTCGCCATGTCCGCCAGGCGGTCGATGAACAGGCACCAGATCCGGGTCGCCAGGTTGTCGTAGCGGACGAGCGTGTCCTCCAGGTACGGGTTGTGCGTGGCCGCGTACACCGCCCGGTGCACCTTGAGGTCCAGCCGCATCAGATCGGTGGACGACCCCGCGCTCCCCAGTTCCCCGATCAGCTCCGTCAACGTCTCGCGGTCGGCCGTCGTCGCCCGGCGGGCCGCCTGGGCCGCCGCCAGCGGTTCCAGCTCCTGGCGCACCTCGGAGATGTGGGCCAGGTCGGTGATGTTGACGTCGGTGGCGAACGTGCCGCGCCGCGGATAGGCCGTGATCAGCCGTTCGTACTGCAGGCGCTTCAACGCCTCGCGGACCGGAGTGCGGCCGAAGCCGAGCGACTGCGCGAGCTGGTCCTCGTTGATCGGCGAGCCCGGCCTGATGTCCAGCATCACCAGCTGGTCGCGGATGCTGCGGTAGGCCCGCTCGGCGAAGGACAGCTCCTCGCCCAGAGGCTCGGCCACGTTCTCCATCAGGCCCCCTTGACCTCTCCGGCGAGCTTGAATACCTTAACGCAGAGTCTGATATATCAGTTGTTCACCAGTCGTCCGCCAGTATGGAGCCTCGTATGCCACCGAGTCCACTGTCCCGGCCACTGCACGAACTCGACCCCGAAGTCGCCGCCGCGGTGGACGCGGAGCTGTGGCGCCAGCAGTCGACGCTCGAGATGATCGCCTCCGAGAACTTCGCGCCGGCCGCGGTCATGCAGGCACAGGGGTCGGTGCTGACGAACAAGTACGCCGAGGGTTATCCCGGCCGCCGCTATTACGGCGGCTGTGAGCACGTGGACGTCGTCGAACAGCTCGCGATCGACCGGGTGAAGGCGTTGTTCGGGGCTGAGGCGGCGAACGTGCAGCCGCACTCGGGGGCGCAGGCGAACGCGGCGGCGATGTTCGCGTTGCTGAAGCCCGGCGACACGATCCTCGGACTCGATCTGGCGCACGGCGGGCATCTCACGCACGGCATGCGGATCAACTTCTCCGGCAAGCTCTACAACGTCGTGCCGTACCACGTGCGCGAGTCGGACATGCGCATCGACATGGACGAGGTCGAGCAGCTCGCCCACGAGCACCGGCCGCGCATGATCGTCGCCGGGTGGTCGGCGTACCCGCGAGTGCTGGACCTGGCGCGGTTCCGGCAGATCGCGGCCGAGGTCGGCGCGTACCTGATGGTCGACATGGCGCACTTCGCCGGGCTGGTGGCGGCCGGGCTGCACCCGAATCCGGTGCACTACGCGGATGTCGTGACGACCACGACGCACAAGACGCTGGGCGGGCCGCGCGGTGGCGTGATCCTGAGCCGCGCGGAGTTCGCCAAGAAGATCAACTCGGCGGTGTTCCCCGGTCAGCAGGGCGGGCCGCTGGAGCACGTGATCGCGGCGAAGGCGGTGGCGTTCAAGGTCGCGGCGAGCGAGGAGTTCCGCGAACGGCAGGAGCGCACGCTGGCCGGTGCGCGTTCGCTGGCCTCAAGGCTGCTCGAAGAGAACGACATCACGGTGCTGACCGGCGGAACCGACGTGCACCTGGTGCTGGTGGACCTGCGCAACTCCAGTTTGGACGGTCAGCAGGCCGAGGACCGGTTGCACCGCGTGGGAATCACGGTGAACCGCAACGCCGTGCCGTTCGACCCGCGTCCGCCGATGGTCTCGTCCGGGCTGCGGATCGGCACGCCGGCGCTGGCCACCCGCGGGTTCGGCGCGGCCGAGTTCCGCGAGGTGGCCGACATCATCGCGTTGGCGCTGCGAGAAGAACTGACCGACGAACAGGTCCTGCGTGACCGGGTCGAGAAGCTCGCGACCGCGTTTCCGCTGTACCCGCACCTGCAGGGAGCTGCCGCGTGAACCCGTTGCCCGAACATCCGGACTTCCTGTGGCGCAACCCCGAGCCGCGCTCCTCGTACGACGTCATCATCATCGGCGCGGGCGGGCACGGCCTGGCCACGGCTTACTACCTGGCCTCGAAGCACGGCATCACGAACGTCGCCGTGCTGGAGAAGGGCTGGCTCGCGGGCGGCAACATGGCCCGCAACACCACGATCATCCGCTCCAACTACCTGTGGGACGAGAGCGCGGCGATCTACGAGCACGCGCTGAAGCTGTGGGAAGGGCTGCCGGAGGAGCTCGGCTACGACTTCCTCTTCAGCCAGCGTGGTGTGCTGAATCTCGCGCACACGCTGCAGGACGTCCGCGAGGGCGTGCGCCGGGTGAACGCCAACCGGCTCAACGGCGTCGACGCGGAGTGGGTGGAACCGTCCGAGATCGCCGAGATCTGCCCGATCATCAACCTGTCGCCGAAGACCCGCTATCCCGTGCTGGGCGGCACTTTCCAGCCTCGCGCGGGCATCGCGAAGCACGACCACGTGGCGTGGGCGCTGGCCCGTCGCGCTGACGAGCTGGGCGTGGACCTGATCCAGAACTGCGAGGTCACCGGGTTCGTCAAGGACGGCAACAGGGTCGTCGGCGTCGAGACCAACCGCGGGCGGATCCTCGCCGGACGGGTCGGACTCGCGGCGGCCGGGCACAGCAGCGTGCTGGCCGAGAAGGCCGGTTTCCGGTTGCCCGTGCAGTCGCATCCGTTGCAGGCCTTGGTGTCCGAGCTGAACGAGCAGGTGCACCCGACCGTGGTGATGTCGAACCACGTGCACGTCTACGTTTCCCAGGCGCACAAGGGCGAGCTGGTGATGGGCGCGGGCGTCGACTCCTACAACGGCTACGGCCAGCGCGGGTCGTTCCACGTCATCGAGCACCAGATGGCCGCCGCGGTCGAGCTGTTCCCGATCTTCGCCCGCGCGCACGTGCTGCGGACGTGGGGCGGCATCGTGGACGTCACGCCGGACGCGTCGCCGATCATCGGCACCACGCCGGTGGAGAACCTGTTCGTCAACTGCGGCTGGGGCACCGGTGGTTTCAAGGCCACGCCGTCCGCGGGCTGGGCCTTCGCGCACACCATCGCGACCGGCGAGCCCCACCCGTTGAACGCCCCCTTCTCCCTCGACCGCTTCACGACCGGCGCGCTCATCGACGAGCACGGCGCCGCCGCCGTGGCCCACTGATTGGATCACCGTGCTGCTGATCAGCTGCCCGTGGTGCGGGCCCCGCGACGAGACCGAGTTCCGCTACGGCGGCCAGGCCCACGTGGCCTACCCCGAGACGCCCGCCGAGCTGGACGACCAGCAGTGGGCCGAGTACGTGTTCTACCGCGAGAACCCCAAGGGGCCCTTCGCCGAGCGCTGGATGCACGCCATCGGGTGCCGGCGCTGGTTCAACGTCCTGCGCGACACCGTCAGCTACGAGGTCCTTGCGGTCTACCGCAACGGCGAGGAGGTGCCCCGATGAGCAGGCTCCCTGCTGGTGGCCGGATCGATCGCGGCGAGGTTCTCCGGTTCACCGTGGACGGTCGTGAGCTGACCGGGCATCCCGGCGACACCGTGGCGTCGGCGATGCTGGCGCACGGGATCATCGAGGTCGCGCCGTCGATCTACCGCGAACGACCGCGCGGGATCATGGCGGCCGGGGTCGAGGAGCCGAACGCGTTGCTGCAGGTCGCCGGGCCGTGCTCCGAGGGCATGCTGCCCGCGACGACCGTGGAGCTGTACGACGGGCTGGTCGCGTCGACGTTGTCCGGCAAGGGACGTCTCGACCCGACGCCGGATCCCGCGGTGTACGACAAGAAGTTCGTGCACACCGATGTTCTGGTCGTGGGTGGCGGACCGGCGGGCCGCAAGGCCGCCGCCGAGGCTTCCGCGACCGGGGTTCGCGTGATGCTGGTCGACGACCAGCCGGAACTCGACGGAGAGCTGCCCCCGGACACCGTCGTGCTGACCCGCACCACGGCGATCGGCTCGTACGACGACAACTACGTGCTGGCACTGGAGCGGCGCACCGACCACCTCGGTGCTGCCGCGCCCGCAAACGTTTCACGCCAACGGTTGTGGCACATCCGGGCTGCTCGCGTCGTGCTCGCGACCGGTGCGCACGAGCGTCCGCTGGTGTTCGCGGGCAACGACAAGCCGGGCGTGATGCTCGCCGGAGCAGTGCGCACTTACCTCAACCGGTACGGCGTCGCGGCCGGGTCGCGAGTCGTCGTGTTCACCAACAACGACAGCGCTTACGACACCGTCCGCGATCTGCTGGACGCCGGAATCGAGGTCGCCGCGGTCGTCGACGCACGGCCCGAGGTGTCCGTGGACGTCGACGTGCGGATCCTGACCGGTAGTGCGGTGATCAACACCGAGGGCGAGGACCGGATCACGGGCGTGCTCGTCCGATCGCTCGACGGCGATGCGGTCGAGTCGTTCGAGTGTGATCTCCTCGCCGTGTCAGGTGGCTGGAGCCCGGTCGTGCACCTGCACAGCCAGCGCCAGGGCAAGCTGCGCTGGGACGACTCGTTGGCCGCGTTCGTCCCGCACGGCCCGGTGCGCAACCAGGAGATCGTCGGCGCGGCCAACGGCGAGGGTTTGTGGGCGACGCGGGCACTCTGGCTCGTGCCTTCCGACTCCTACGACACGCATTTCGTCGACCTGCAACGGGACGTGACGGTCGCGGACGTGTGGCGGTCGACCGGCGCGGGCATGCTGAACGTCGAGCACGTCAAGCGCTACACCTCCCTCGGTACCGCCAACGACCAGGGCAAGACCTCTGGTGTCAACGCGATCGGCGTGATCGCCCACGCGCTGGGCGGCTCGGTCGGCGAGATCGGCACCACGACCTACCGCGCCCCGTACACCCCGGTCGCGTTCGCCGCACTGGCCGGACGCGAGCGCGGTGACCTGTTCGACCCCGAGCGCACCACCTCGATCCACCCGTGGCACGTCGAGCACGGCGCGTTGTTCGAGGACGTCGGCCAGTGGAAGCGCCCGTGGTACTTCCCGCGCGACGGCGAGGACATCGACGCCGCCGTCGCCCGCGAATGCCGGGCCGCGCGCAACGGCGTGGCATTCATGGACGCCTCCACCCTCGGCAAGATCGAGATCTGGGGCGCGGACGCGGGCGAGTTCCTGAACCGCATCTACACCAACGCTTTCAAGAAGCTCAAGCCCGGACACGCGCGGTACGGCGTGATGTGCAAACCGGACGGCATGATCTTCGACGACGGCGTGACGCTGCGCCTGGACGACAACCGGTTCTTCCTGACCACCACGACCGGTGGCGCGGCGAACGTCCTGGACTGGCTGGAGGAATGGCTGCAGACCGAGTGGCCCTCGCTCGACGTCCACTGCACCTCGGTGACCGAGCAGTGGGCCACGATCGCGGTGGTCGGGCCACGCTCACGTGACGTGGTCTCAGTTCTGGCTCCAGACCTGGACTTGTCCGCCGAAGCGTTCCCGTTCATGACGTTCCGCGAGACGGTTCTGGCTTCCGGTGTGCCCGCACGGATCTGCCGGATCTCGTTCTCCGGTGAGCTGGCGTACGAGATCAACGTGTCGTCGTGGTACGGCTTGTCCGTGTGGGAGCAGGTGTACGAGGCCGGAATGCCTTACGACATCACGCCTTACGGCACCGAGACCATGCACGTGCTGCGCGCCGAGAAGGGTTACGTCATCGTCGGCCAGGACACCGACGGCACGGTCACCCCGCACGACGCCGGCATGGCTTGGGCGGTCTCCAAGCAGAAGGACTTCGTCGGCAACCGCTCGTTCTCCCGGTCGGACACGGCTCGCACCGACCGCAAGCAGCTGATCAGCCTGCTGCCGACGGACGGCACGACGAAGCTTCCCGAGGGCACGCAGATCATCGCCGGGGACGTCGCGCTCACTCCCCCGGTGCCGATGCTCGGTCACGTGACCTCCAGCTATCACAGCGAAGCGCTGGGCCGCCCGTTCGCGCTGGCTCTGGTGGCCGGCGGGCAGTCGCGAATCGGTGAGACCCTGATGGCGCACGTCGGCTCCGAGCTGGTGCCGGTGCAGGTGGCCGACCTCGTCCTCTACGACCCCGAAGGGAGCAGGCGAGATGGCTGACCTGCGTCGCAGTCCGCTGGCCCACCTGACTTTCCCGCCGGGCCTGACCGAGCTCCCCTTCCGCACCATGGTGAACCTGCGCGTCGACCCGTCGTCCGAGACGGCCGCGCGCGTCGAGAAGGCTTTGGGGGCAGCACTTCCGAGGCAGTGCGGGCAGACGTCAGAAGCCGGTGCGCGCACGGTGTTCTGGCTCGGGCCGGACGAGTGGCTGGTGCTGGCGGACGAGCCCGCGGTGATCTCCGAACTGGTGGAGGCGCTCGGCGGCGAGCCCGGTTCGGCCGTCGACGTGTCCGCCAACCGCACGATCGTCGAGCTGAGCGGGCCGTTCGCGCGGGACGTGCTGGAGAAGGGCTGCCCGGTGGACCTGCATCCGCGCGAGTTCGGGCCGGGGAAGGCGGTTCAGACGACGGTCGGGCCGGTTCCGGTGCTGCTGTGGCAGGTGGAAGCCGAGACCTACCGGCTGTTCCCGCGCTCGTCGTTCGCCGACTACCTGGCGCGCTGGCTGATGGACGCGATGACCGAGTACCAGCGCTAGTCGTCCTTCTTCAACCCCTTCAACCGGCCCCAGAGGCCAACACCGAACGACCCCAGGGCGAGCACCCCGGCGATCGTGATGAACGTCCGGGGTATCGCCGGGTTCTTGGCCTGCGACGCGAGGTCGTAGTCCACAGTGCACCCGGCCACACCGATGGCCGCCCCGCCGGTGCCCTCGTCCGGTTGGATGATCACCCGACGCACCCCCTTGGGCTGCAGCGTGAACTTCTTGTCGCCCTGCACCGTGTAACCGGACGCGGGCGACACCTCGGCGGTGAGCGGGCGGTCGGAGGTGCTCTTGACGACGCACGCCACCAGGTCCCGCGCGGCCTTGCGGAGCACCCCGATCGCGCGCGTGAGATCAGCGCCGTTCAGGGTGATGGTGTAGCTGGTCGCGGGATCGCCGCGGCTGTTGATGATCATGAGCCCGCGCTCGTACTGCGTGGAGACCTGGTAGAACCGCGAACCGTTCTGGCACGCGTCGTCGCCGTACACCGCGACCACGCTGGCCTTGACCTCCTCGCAGGTGACCTCCGGCGAGTACCTGGTCTGGTAGTCCTGCGTGTCGTTCAGCAGGTCGGTCGTGGCCCCTTGGTTGAAATCCTTGACCGCGAGCTCCACCGCCCGCGGCACCTCGTCCTGGTAGGCCTTCCGGACGGCCCCGTAGTCCAGGAACGTCTCCTTCAGAACGCTCGTGCCGCTCGTGTTCACCGAGATCGCGTCGCGTTCGACGCCCGCGGTGAAGAACGCCGGGATCGCCAGCAGCGCGGAGAAGAGCGCCAGCGCGGCCGCCCAGCTGAAGGAGCCCAACTGTTGCACCCACTTGGCTGCGGTCATCCGGAACCTCCCGCGGTGTGACGACTACGTCGTTACCGGCGGCGGCTCCGTTACCTGCGGTTATGGCGTGGGCGCGGTCAGCTCGTCCAGCATCCGGTCCCGCAGCCACGCCGCGAACTCGTCGGCGGGCAGCGGTTTGCTCAGGCAGTAGCCCTGCACGATGTCGCACCCGAGCGCCGCCAGCGCGGTCCAGGTCTCCTCGTCCTCCACGCCCTCGGCCACGACCTCCAGCTCCAGGTTGTGCGCGAGCCCGAGCAGCGACCGCGTGATGGCCCCGGAGGACGAGTCCGAGCGCATGTTCGTGGTGAACGAGCGGTCGATCTTCATCTCGTGCACCGGCATCGTGCGCAGGTAGGCGATCGACGAGTAGCCGGTGCCGAAGTCGTCGATCGACAGCCGGACACCCAGCTCCCGCAACCGGCCCAGCACGTCGCTGGCTCGTTCGGGATCGGAGATGATCGCCGACTCGGTGATCTCCAGCGTCAGCACGTCCGGCGGCCGTCCGTGCTCCTTCAGCAGCCGTTCGACCTGCTCGGGGAACGTGAGGTCGTGCAGGCACTGGGCGCCGACGTTGACCGAGATCGGCACGTCCCAGCCGGACGCGTGCCAGGTGTGGCACTGGGCCAGCGCGTGGTCGAGCACGTACTGGGTGAGGGGCTCGATCAGGCCGGTCTCCTCGGCGGCCGGGATGAACCTGTCCGGGCCGAGCAGGCCCAGGCGCGGGTGCTGCCAGCGGCACAGGACCTCGGCGCCGCAGACCGTGCCTGTCCTCAAATCCGCTTTCGGCTGGTAGTGCAGGACGAGCTCGCCCTGGTCGAGCGCGCGGCGCAGGTCGCTGACCACGGTCAGCTGGGCGACGTTGTGCTGGTCCAGCCCGGACTCGTAGACCGCCGTGCCGAGGCGGGCCCGCTTGGCCACGTACATCGCGATGTCCGCGTGCTTCAACAGCTCGTGCGCGTCGGTGGAATCCGTGGGGTACAACGCGATGCCGATGCTGCAGCCCACGTCGACCGACAGCCCGTCCAGGTCCACGGCTTCGTCCAACGCGCGGTGCACGCGGTCGGCGACGATGAGCGCGTTGGCGGCGGTGCGGATCGACGGGAGCAGGACCGCGAACTCGTCACCGCCCAGCCGGGCCACGGTGTCGACGTCGCGCACGGCACCGGTCAGCCGGTTCGCCACGTGTTGCAGGAGCCGGTCGCCGAACGCGTGGCCGAGCGTGTCGTTGATCGGCTTGAAGCGGTTGAGGTCGATCAGGAACAGGCCGAGCGGCTCGCCGTTCTGGTTCGCCCGTGCGATGGCCTGCGACGTGCGCTGGGTCAGCAGGGTGCGGTTGGCCAGGCCGGTCAACGCGTCGTGCATCGCCTCGTGCTCGCTCTTGGCGGCCTGGCGCAGGATCTTGCGGCGGTGGCCCATCAACACCGCGCCGCACAGTCCGACGAGGCCGAGGTCGATCACGAACGCGATCACGGCGGCGAGCCTCAACCGGCTGTTCTGAGCTTCGGCCGAGCGCAGGTAGTCAGTGGTCT
This sequence comes from Lentzea sp. NPDC006480, assembly GCF_040611995.1. Lineage (NCBI taxonomy): Bacteria > Bacillati > Actinomycetota > Actinomycetes > Pseudonocardiales > Pseudonocardiaceae > Lentzea > Lentzea sp. NPDC006480. The sequence continues at coordinate 7,615 of NZ_JBEXPJ010000011.1, read as the reverse complement.
CCAGGCGCTTGAACTGGACGACCGTCGAGAGTTGCTTGCGCAGCGACACCAGCGTGAGCTCGGCCTGATCGGCCTTCTGCCCCACGGCTTTCGCGTCGCCGAGATCGCCCGCCGCGACGGTCTCGCGCAACAAGGCCGTGTAGTCGCCGTAGAGGTCGCCGACGATGGTGGCCGCGCGGACGTCCGCGGTCCCGCCGTTCTCCCGCAGCCACCGGAGGCTCTCGTCGGCGGCGCCCGCGGCGTTGGCGACCGGCTGGCGCATCACGGGCGTCTCGGAGCGGACGTAGTCCGACAGGGCGTGGTCGGCCACGTCGACGTTCTGGACGACCAGACCCCAGCGGTCGCTGATCTCGTTCAACGAATGCAGATGCGTCGCCGCGTTCTGCATGCTCAGACTCGTCCACAGCGCGAGGCCCGCCAACGCAGCGAGGCCGATCGTCAGGCTGACGACAGCTGTCTGCGCGGTGGTGCGGGCCTCGACCCAGGTGGACAGCATCTACGGCGCCTCACGATGTGGAATTCGCTTTCCAGGCGGTCATTGGTACGCAGCCAGAGGATGGCACGCAAGCCGACACATCGGGCGATTGTGCGCTAGCCTCGTCGACTTCGTAGGGATCAAACGATAGGGCTTTCCCATGGTTCGCCGCCTCCACGTGACCCTGCCTGCGCTTTTGCTGGTCGTGGCGGGGGTGGGTGGATGCGGTGCGGACAAGACGTCCGATGACCCGCTCACGATCGGATTCGTCTCCCAGAACACCTCGCGGGACTTCTCCAAGGAGATGAGCGAGGGCTTCCGGGCGGGCGCGGCGATCTCCGGCGGTGTCAAAACCGAGGTCACCGGGCCGGACACGCACGACGGGCTCAAGCAGGCCGCGTTGTTGCGTGACCTCGCACCGAAGGCCAAGGGCGGCATCGGGCTGTCGGCGGTGGCGCCGGAACTGGTCGCCGAACCCATGGCGCAGGTGACCGGGCAGGGCATCCCGATGATCGCGGTGGCGGGCGGAGCGGTCGCGCCGGGCTCCGGGGTGAAGCTGCTGATCGAGAACGACAACTACGAGCTCGGCAAGATGCTCGCGGACGTCACGGCCGGCAAGCTGCCCGCGGACACCACCGGCAAGATCCTGATCGGCAGCAACTCCCCCGCGATGCCCGCACTCGACCAGCGTGCTCTGGGCCTGCGCGAACGGCTCGTCCAACGACTGCCGAAGGTGCAGGTGCTCGGGCCGCTGGACACCGGGCGCGACCTCCCGGCGAACCTCGCGACGTGGCAACGGCTCGCCGACGCGAACCCCGACGCGCTGGCGTTGCTGGGTGCCGGTGACGTCGACGCGATCAACCTCGCCGCCGTGCATGCGCAGAAGAACGCGAAGTGGCTCGCCGGGGCGTTCAGCCTCGACCCGAAGGCGTTGCAGGGCGTCAAGGAAGGCCATCTGTTCGCGTCGGTGTCGGCCGAGCACTTCCTCAAGGGCGCGGTGGCCGGGTGGCTGCTGGCCGAGCACGCCAAGAACGGCCGCAAGCTGCCAGAGGGCTGGTTCGTGGCGCCGGGGCTGGCGGTGCAGGCGTCCAACGTGGACGAGATCATTCGCCGCCAATCCAGTGAGAGCAACCGGCTTGCGGCCGCTCGGCCGCAGATCGACGCGCTGATCGGCAACCCGGACAAGCAACTGCGTCCTCTGGACCAGGCACGCTGATGACAGCGGGGTGCTCCCCGGGCGAGCATGCAGGCTCTCCCTGCCTTTGGAGGCCGCATGATCAACCGAAGGACACTCACAAAATCCCTTGGTGCCGCAATAGCAATCTCGGCCACCGGCGCTGCGTCCGCTGAAACCACGGACACCCAACGCCGTCGTCACCTCATCCGGGGTGGCGCCGTCGTCACCGTCGACAAGGCGCTCGGCGTACTGCCCCGCGCGGACGTCCTGATCGACAACGGCAAGATCGAGGCGGTCGGGCGTGACCTGAACGCCCGCGGCGCGAAGGTCATCGACGCCACCGACATGATCGTCATGCCCGGCTTCGTCAACACCCACCACCACATGTGGAGCGCGATCGGCCGCAACTACGTGGCCGACGGGTTCCCGTACTTCGCGGCGAAACGGGCCACGTCAACACTCTACGAGGCCAAGGACGTCTACCGCAGCGTCCTGCTCGGGCTGGCCGAGCTGGCGAACGCGGGCGTGACCACCGTGCACAACTGGTCGAACAACACCCGCTCCCCCGCGCACGCCGACGCCGAGCTCCGGGCGCATCGCGACGGGTTGCTGCGCGCGCGGTTCTCCTACGGGCACGTGGACCAGATGCCGCGTGACGTGCCGATGGACCTCGCGGACGTGGATCGCGTGCGGCAGCAGTATTTCAGCGGTGGCACGGCGTTCGACGGGCTCGTGCACCTCGGCATCAACCTGCGCGGGCTGTCGCAGAGCGAGGAACCGGCGTTCTTCGCGGACATGGAGGCCGCACTCCAGCGCGGCCTGCCGATCGCGATCCACGCGGGCCAGGCGCCGCCGCGGATCGTGGACGCGGCCGACTACGAACGACGCGGCTGGCTCGGCCCGAAAACGTTGCTGTGCCACTACATCACCGCACTCGACAGCGATGCGCAGATCATGGCGCGCACCGGCACGCCGTTGAGCTGGGCGCCGCACTCGGAGTACCGGCTGGGCACCGGGGGCCAGAAGGAGGCGCTGCTGCGATTCCTCGGTGCCGGAGTTGTGGTCTCACTGTCGTCGGACGCCACCTCGATCGCGCCGTCGGACATGTTCGAGACGATGCGGCTCATCCCGGAAGCGGGTTTCCGGACCTCGCTGGAGCTGGCGACGATCAACGGCGCCCGCGCGCTGGGGCTCGGGGACATCACCGGGTCGATCACGGCCGGCAAGCGCGCAGACATCATCTTGGTGCGCACCAACGACATCAACCTCGCGCCGGGCGGGTTGTTCGAGACGACACTGGTGCAGGCCGCCACTCCCGCGAACGTCGACACGGTGTTCTCGGACGGCCGGATCGTCAAGCGCGGCGGCCGGCTGGTCGCCTACGACGTGGACCAGATCGTGCGTGATGCGAAGACTTCCTCACTTCGCATCCGCACGACGGCGGGCGGAATTCTGACTCCACCCGCCGGCTGAGAGCCGCCGGCGGCGTTCAGCGGTTCACGTCGAGCACGGCGCGCGTGAACGCCTCCGGCGCCTCCTGCGGCACGTTGTGGCCGATGCCGTCGAGAATCCGGTGCTCGTATGGGCCGGTGAACCGGTCGCGGTAGCCGGTGCCCGGCTTGTTCGGGCCGTCGAAGTCGCTGGCGATCGTGATCGTCGGCACGGTGATCACGGGCCGCGTCTGCAGCTTGCGCTCCAGCCCGTCGTAGCGGTGCTCGCCCTCCGCGAGCTGCAGCCGCCAGCGGTAGTTGTGGATGACGATCGCGACGTGGTCCGGGTTCTGCCAGGCCGTGGCGCTCTGGGCGTAGGTCGCCTCGTCGAAGTTCCACTGCGGCGAGGCGAGCTTCCAGATGAGCTTGTTGAACTCGTAGGTGTTCTGCGTGTAGCCCTTCACGCCACGATCGGTCGCGAAGTAGAACTGGTACCACCAGCCCAGCTCGGCCTGCGGGCTCAACGGTTCCTGGTTCTGCTTGAGGTTGACGATCAGGTAGCCGCTGACCGACACCAGCGCCTTCACCCGCTCCGGCCACAACGCCGCCGTCACGCACGCCGTCCGCGCACCCCAGTCGAAGCCCGCCAGCGTGGCCTTGCGGATCTTGAGAGCGTCCATGAACGCGATCAGGTCGCTCGCCACCGCGGCCGGCTGCCCGTTGCGCACGGTGCGGGCGTGCAGGAACCGGGTGGGGCCGTAGCCGCGGAGGTACGGGATGAGCACGCGGTGGCCCTGCGCGGCGAGCTTCGGCGCCACGTCGACGAAGCTGTGGATGTCGTACGGCCAGCCGTGCAGGAGGATCGTGACGGGGCCGTCGGCGGGGCCCATCTCGGCGTACCCGACGTCCAGCAGACCGGCCCTGACCTGCTTGATCGCGCCCCACGCGGGCTTGGACCCTGCGGCCTGCGCGGTCGCGGTGACGAGGGGTGCCGCCACGCCCGCCACGGCCAGTGCCTGCGAGAACTGCCTCCTGCTGATCATGTACCAGACCGTATTGGGGCCTGGCGGGGCTCGCGAGCGTTACGTGACGGTGTCCTCGTACGTCATCAGCGCTTCCTTCAGCTCGGCGCGGGCCGTCACGCCCAGTTTGGGGAAGATGCGGTGCAGATGCGTGCTGACCGTGCGGTGCGAGAGATGGAGCCGTTCGCCGATTTCCTTGTTCGTGAGGCCGTCGGCGGCCATGCGCGCGATGGTCAGCTCGTGTTCGGTCAGCTCGCCGTTGCCGTTGCGCGACTCACCGGACGCACGCAGCTCCTCGCGCGCTCGTTCCGCCCAGTCCTTGGTGCCGAACGCGTCGAACGCCTCGGCTGCCGCCTTGAGGTGCGGCCTGGCTTGGGTGGCTTTGCGCTGCCTTCTGAGCCACGCGCCGAACGCCAGGTGGGTGCGGGCGCGGTCCCACGGTGAGCTCCTGGCTTCCAGCGCTGCGGTGAAAAGGGCTTCGGCCTCGTCGTCTCGGGCCAGCAGCGCACGGGCGTACCGGAGTCCCGCGGCCAGCGCCGGGGAGCTGGTGGCGGTGTCGAGCTCTTCGATGATCTTGCCGGCGTCGTCGGAGTTGCCGCTGCGCGCGGCGGCTTCGACCAGTTCGGGCAGGACGTAGCGTTTGAGCGCCAGCTGGTACGCCGGGTCCGCCGGGTCGTGGATGCGGCGGATGGCGGCGAACGCGTCGGCGTAGCGGCCTTCTCCCAGCGCGGCAAGGCTTCTGGCGAGCTGAACGGTGGCCAGGACCGGGCGAGCGCCTGCCGCCAGACCGATTCGTTCGGCTTCGGCGGCCAGTTGCGCGGCTTGCTCGTAGTTTCCTTTGAGAGCCGCGATTTCGGCTTGGACGGCGGCGGCCAGACCTCGCATGTAGGGCTGGCGGGTTTCCTCGGCGAGTTCGGCGGCTTCGGCGGCCGCGGGTTCGGCGGTGGCGATGTCGCCGAGACGGGTGCGGCTCCAGGCTTCGACGGCGAGGGCACGGGCGAGCAGTCCGAACTGGCCTTGGGCGCGCAGTCCTCGTTGTGCGGCAACGGAAAACCGCACGGAATCCTCGAACGCGCCGACCTGCAGCGCGGCACTGCCGAGCAACCTGCACGTCGCCGGATCGTCCGGTGTCCCGGCGCGGAACGCCGCGATGACCGAATCACCTTGCTCGACCGGCCTCACATAGGCGGCCATCGCGACCATGTGCGGATCACACGGGTCGATCCGCAGCTTGGCGGCCACCGAGATGATCCGCTCGCGCACCGCCGTGCCCGGCTCGACCCAGAAGCACCGCATCGCGACGCTCCAGAAGATCCGCATGCCCAGCTCGACGTCGCCGTCGCGCACCACGGCCTCGGCCAGCCCGACCAGCTCACCCGGTCCGGCCGCGCCCTCCCCCACGCCGTCGTCGAACGCGCTCGGCAACCACGTGGCCAGCGCGCGTTCCCGTGGCGTGAGGTCCAGTCCGCGCACTTCCAGCAAGATCCGCTCGACGTCGTCCTTGCGACCTGCGTCCGCTGCCAGTTCGGCTGCCCGCATCAGCCGACGGGCCTGCTGGCAGCCGTCGCCTATCTCCGCTGACTTCTCCAGCGCGTTGATCGCGGCCGCCGCGCCACCACGCCTGAGCGCCCGGTCCGCGGTCTGTTCCAGCAGGCACGCCACCTTCTCGTCGGTGCCGGTCACCGCGCTCGCCAGATGCCACGCCCTGCGGTCGGGCTGTTCCGTCGCGGCCAACTGCCGGTGTGCTTCCTGACGTTCCGCCGGGCTGGCCGCCTGCACGACCGCCGACCTCATCAGGGGATGCCGGAAGTCGCCGCTTCCGCTCAAAGCCTGAAGCAGCAACGCTTTCCGCTCGTCGGGCGGCAACTTCGAGACCCGCGCGGCGAACGCTTCTTCGAGCGAGTTGCCACCGAAGGGAAGTTCGGTCAGCGCCAACGGGTTTCCGGCGGCCTGGGCGAGCACCCGCGCACGGCGTTCGGCATCCAGTCCGGGCGCGACAGAGCTGAGGAGTGCTTGAGCGTCATCAGGTGCCAACGGTTCCAACGAGAGTGTGGGCACGCCCGCGAACAACGGGGTCCGCGAGGTCGTGACGAGCACCCCGTCGGTCAACCGGCGCGCGACGAAACCCAGGACGTCCTGGCTCGCCTGATCGAGCCAGTGCGCGTCGTCGACCAGCACGACGGCCCCGCTCAGCAGGTCGAGCGCGGCCAGGCCGACCAGGTGCACGGGTGGCGCGGCGCCGTCGGAGAGTCCGAAGACGACCTCCAGGGCGCTGCGCCGCACACCGGGCAAAGTGGACAGATCGAGGAACGGGTGCAGGATCTGGTGCAGTCCGGCGCAGGGCAGGTCCTGCTCGGCCTCGACACCGACGACCAGGTGGCCGTCGAGCGTGCTGAGCAGCGCGGACTTGCCGACCCCCGGCTCACCCACGACCTGCAGACAGCCACCGGACGCCGCCAGGACCGCCAGTCGTTCCTCGTCCCGTTCCCGCCCGACCAACGCCATGAAGCCGACTGTGTCAGAAAGTCCAGACCGCGCGCTTGCCGGGGCCCACGACCAGCGTCGACGTGCCCAGCTGCTCCACATGCCGCCGCACCACGTGGTTCAGGTCGAACTCCACCCGCTTGAGCCCGGTCTGTCCCATCGCGACCTGGTCGAACCGGATCGTCGTGCCGCCCTTTGCCGCCGTGACACCACCCGGATCGGTTCGCACCGCGAAGCCGCCCGCCCGCAACAGCGGCATGGTGTCCCCGAGGTCGCCCGCGGTGACGGCAATGCGGATCAGCGAGATGTTGCGCATCAGCCGGTCCTGGTAGGTGTCCGGCAGGTAGCGGTCCCGGCTGACGTCACCGGGGAACCGCGCGGGCCCCACCTTGCTGCGCGGGTCGTTGAGGTACTCGTCGCGGTACTCCATGGCCCAGGCGCCGAAGCGGTCGTAGGTGTCGTCGAGGAACACCGCGTCGAACCACGGCACCGGCTTGCCGTCCCCGAAGTCGCGGGTCTGCAGGAACTCGATCGGCGTCGAACCCGCGGCGCGCAACCTGGCCTTCAGCTCGTCGATGCCACCGTCGCGTTCGGTCGAGAGCCCGAGGCCCGCCGAGCCGAGCTCCCCGTCCTGACCGGGCACGTCACCGATCCCGAAGACCTCCAGGTAGGTCTCCTTGCCGCGCAGGTAGCGGCCGGTCCACACCTTGCCGTCGGCGCCGGTCGTGGTGCGCACCTCGAAGTTCGCGAACTCCTTGAGGTAGCTGGAGTGCTCGACCGCGTCGGCCGTCGCGCGGTCGAACGTGCCCCAGGCGTGGTTGTAGTACAACAACTGCTGCTCCCCAGCGTGCGCCGTCCCGATGCCCGCCGACATCAGGACGACCGCGAAGATCGTGCAGAACAAGCGTCGAATCCCCATGGAACGATCGTAGGGGGAAGGCGCTCAAGTCAGACTCAAGTCGACTCCGCGCCCCACCTGCTGCCGCGAACCCACGAGTGTTGCGCGGTTGATGAGGGGAGTTTTCAA